>CAMWIR010000024.1 GCA_947174365.1 uncultured Ruminococcus sp.
AGCCCCGCCGAGCCTGTTATCGCCATTTTAAAATCCGCCTCGGGGTACAGCTTGCCTATCTCTTCAATCTGCTCCGCCGCCGTCTCTCTTACCTTTGAGAAATGCCGCTGATATTTGGAGAAAATGATCTTCCCATTCTCCAGTATCACCGTTTTAACGGTAGTCGAGCCAATGTCCACGCCTAAATTATAAGTTTTCTTTTCCATTTATTTCAATCCTTTTTTATAAGATTAATTTTCATTTTTAATGAACGCCGCAATGCATTCGGCTATCTCCTCGGGGCTGCCCGTCCCGTCCACGGAATCGGTGGAATGCGCCCTGTACACGGGACTGCGATCGTCATAAATAACTTTAAGTGATTCCTTAGTATTCCTTGAAACAATAGGTCTCCCCGGGTCGTCCTTTATCCTCCCCCAGCAGACCTCGTAGGGAACATCAATGAAAACCACCCTGCCGTACTTTTGCGCTGCCTCGGCATTTTCCGCCCTAAGCATAGCGCCGCCTCCGCAGGCAATAACGCCGCCCCTCTCGCCTAAAGCCTTTACCGCCAGCGTCTCCTGCTGCCTGAAATATTCCTCCCCCTTTTCCTCGAAAATCTCGGGAATAGTCATTCCCATTGTTTGCTCTATGTAAGCGTCCATATCGCAGTAACCGAGCTGTAGTTTTTTCGCAAGAACATTTCCCACCGTAGTCTTGCCGCAGCCCATAAATCCGCATAAATAAACAGTTTCAGCCATTGTTCGATCTATCCTCTCTGTATTTTGTTTGTAATATCCATAACCACATAATCACTCGTTTACACCGCAGCCCGAAGCGGCAAGCTTAAATCTCCACCGCCTCGCCGAAATCGTCGACCGCATATTCCTTTATCTTTTCAAATAAAGCCTCCTCCAGACAGGAGTAGAACATTGCAAAAAGCACGTCCGCAAACCCCAGCAAAAACATATTTTTGTTGGTGATCTCCGATAAAGCGGGAACGTTCGTGTAAATGTAAGTCTTGAACCAGTCCGCATTGTAGGGCGGCAGCTTGCGCCCCTTGCGCACTAAATATTTTATCTCCATAAACGTCTCCGCCACAGCGTCCCCGCAGTTTTCCGCCCCCCTCGAAAGCACTTCCGCATACACCTTGTAAAGCTGATCGTCCGTCATAGGACCGCTTTCGCCTTTAAGGTTCTTGAGCACCGGGATCCTCACCGCCAGACTGTAAACAATAAGCGGCAGCACCTTGTTGTACTCATCGCTCATCATCTCCCTGCAGGTCTCGTTGTCCAGCCTCAGTCCCAGCGCCGTCAGCGAATCCGTGTCGTAAATATTGTTCAGAACGATCTTGAAAGCGTCCTTTATATTTACCGAGTAAAAGCTGCTTTCGGCAATGGAATAAAAATATTTTATCCCGTTAAAAAGAGCGATCCCGCCCTTTACCACCGAATCGGCGAGCCCGTTTATGGCATTAGCCTCGTTAATGAAATCCATCTTAATTTCCTCCATTGGGGATATATATTTAAGTATCGTCCGCCGCAAGCTCTGTATCCGTCAGTCGTTATTCTCAGCTGCTTTAGGAATTTTTTTCCTCGGAAGCATTACAAGATAAAATATCAACGACTGAACAAGCAGAACAAGCGGAGATAATATAAGTCCTATTGCCCTTCCTATCCTGTAATCGAGAACAGGTTTCTGAGCGTTAAAATAAAATGCACTCGGACCCTGCCACAATACAGCATTATTCAGCGCCGTCAGCGGAAGCGTAAACAGCAGATAATACGCCGCCGCAAGTAAAGCTGCCGTTATAATAAGCCTTACGGGTCGGCGCACAGCCTTTTTAAGACCCGCCTTGTAAACTTGTCCAAGGGTAATATTTTTCATGGGATCGCAGGCAGCAAAGCCGTAATAAACACAGCCGAATATTGCTTGCAGCAAATACGTCACAGGCAGCAAAAGAAATTCGTTACCGATTAGGAGACCGATAAAAAGAAATGAATTGTAAAAGAAGCTGTACATCATCATGATCGGCAGATATACCGCCGCCGACCGCAGCCATACATTTATCCGAAAGAAGCCGCCGATATTCTTTGCACCCATGCCGTTTAAAGCCCTGTAAACCAGCGAAGCCGCCGTCATACATAGGGGAGCTGTCAGCAGGCATTGCAGATCGCCTAAAACCAAAGAATAAAGCAGACTTTTGCCAATTCCGTAATTGTCCCTGTCATAATTATAACAAAGCTCATACCATAGCGGAGAACCGGAAGAAACATAAGCAATTCCCGAACGCAAAAGATGAAACCCCAGAAATATCACATAAGAAAGGAGCAAATATTTAAATTTCACCTTCCCGGAACTTCCCGGAACGCTGTCCAAGCGGCTGTCTGTTTTCCTGTCCGTTTCTCATCACTCCCTTGGTATTCTCTCCCAATCGGGCAAACGCACCTTTTTCCCATTCACCCTTATCTCGGAAATTGCCTCTTCATCATCCGAACCCAGCAGCTCGTCCGACTTGTACTTGCCGTCCATCATAGCCTCCAGCACCGTGTTGTATTTAGGGGGATTAAAGGGCTTTAATACCCTCTCTTCGGGCAGATTTTCCGTCCCCGCAGGCGAGATCTCGCTCCCCTCGGGAATATTGTCCGTCACCCGCTGCTCCACCTCTGTGACCGCCTCGTCAAACATATCGGACAGACCCATCTGCTCGGGTTCATTCTCCGAAATATCCTGCCCCCTCGGAGCGTTTTTGTCAGCCATGATACGTGCAGCCCTGTTATTCACCGTCGGCGCACCCTCGTCACCATGCACGTTGTGTGCGTCAGGCACACTGCCATAAAAAGCCGCCGCCTTTAAAACATTCCTCACCGCAGGGTCAATCTCCGTCAGACGCCCCTCCTCGTCAATATCGCCGCCCGTGATGTCTTCACGCCTGAGCGCCTCTCTGAACTGTTCGGATTTTTCCGCCCTGCTCTTTCCCGAGCGCCTTGAAAGCTTTTTTACAGCCGTTTCCCAGTAAACCAGGAAATCCTCTATCTGCTCCGTCTCTGCGTCGCCGCTGCGGAAATCCCTCTTAAAGTCGGAAAGATATTTCGACCATTCCTTGAATTCTTCTTCGCTCATTATCCTGCCTATACGCTTGTACAAAAGATTGTAAACCTTCTGACAGCGCTTTTCGATCTCCTTGGGCATTTCCCTGCTCCCGGAAACAGGTTTACGAACCGCCTCCGTATCGGCTTTTTCGTCCGACTGCTTTTCGGCTGCTGCATTTGCAGCATTCTCATTATCCGTGCTCTCTGTGCCGCTGCCCTGTACATTTTCCTTTTTATCCCCCACCGCCGTCACACGTTCTTCAATGTCCCGGGACTCTTCCGTAATTACCTCCGCCTCACTTGCCTTTTCCTCTGCGGAAACAGCCTTGCTGCCGGCTCTCGGGTATTTCATGGAAGCTATTCCCAGTTCTTCTTCAACCTGCTCCGCACAGGTCATTCCGCTTGAATTTATCCTGTTGCAATAAGGTGACTTTTCCTCCGGATCACGCCTGAAAAATCTTCCGCACCGTGGGCATTTTGAAAGATATATCCCCTCTTCATACATACAGGTAAATTCCAGATCAATGACCGCCTTGAAGCTGTCGGGCATATAAACCGTCTCGGGCAGAGCGGTAATGTTTTCCATAGCAAGATTCATATCAATGGTCTCGGGTCTCGGCATATCCTTCACATAGCTGAAAGCGTCCAGCGCCGTGCTGTCACGGTTGTGGTCGTTAAGGTTCTTGTCCCGGGCAATGGGAGCGTCCGCCAGAACCTCCGAAAGCCGCTTGTAAATCGCTTTTGACACCCTCCCCATCATAAAAACGCAGTCGGGCAGGGAGGAGGGCGAATACTTCTTCACCGACGGCATCTGCCGCATATCGCAGCCCGTTTCGTTGGCAGCCACCGCAAAAGCCAAATCAAAATATTCCCGCCTTGCCCGATAATCGCAGGGCGGCAGCATAATATTGGATTCGGTCTCGTAAATGAATTTCATCTTCGAGCGGGCATATTCCTGCATACGCACAATGTTTATCCATTGGTTAATGGCACGTCCCGTCTTGTATTCGGAAATGCGGTTGAAAATTTCCCTCTCGTAAAGGCTTTTCGGTGAAATGCACCGACCCCACAGCTCCTCGGGGCCTATTCCCTCCGAATGGCAGATGTAAGCAATAATGCAGTCTGTCACCAGTCCGTCAAATTCCGTCCCCAGGCACGCCTCCACATACGGGTGACATTTAGCCGCCGAGCCTAACGCAATAGCCTCTAAATTCTGGGAAATACGTCCCGTCTTTCTTGCATTGCGCCCCGTTTCAATGCACTGCTCCCAGAAATATGTAAAATCGAACTCCGCAAAACGCAGCAAAGACCGTGACAATTCCAGCTTGTGAAAGCTGTTGCTGCCCCCCACGGAAAAATAAATAACGGGTGTTTCTTTTTTATCCATTTTGCGATCCTTTCAGATTTTTTTATATCCGTGCGCTGCGCACAGAACATACAACAGCCGCCCAAAAACGCAGACAACCATTGCCCGTTCAATCTAAAAATCAATCTGCACAGCCGCTTATAAATTTTTTAAAATCCAAATTTAGCCAAAGAACAAAAGCACAAAAGCACAGTGCAACTCATTCTCACTGTGAGCATACTTTATATAATTATATCACAAATGAAAAAAAAATTCAATGGCTTTTTCAATAAAAAAACCGAAAATAACCCCGATTATTTTGGACGCAGACAAAAAAGTGCCGGCAAAATTTCCACCGCACCGCCCGCACCTTTCGGAAAAAACACCATGCAGCCCTATTGCAGCATTGTTATTTTTCACCGTCAACTTTCCGCCGCTTTACTTTTCTTTCATACCGCCCGTATATCTTTTCCGATAAAGCACCGGATTACCGTTTTTCGTCGACACGCCGATACACATATACTGCACCCTTAACAATATTAAAACTGCAACATTCAAAGCATAACAATAATATCAAATGCTCATTGCAATAATTATGCCATAATTCTCCCGATTTGTCAATAGCATTAAGCAAAAAAATTAGCGTTTATAAAATTTTTGCTGTTTGCACAAATAAGAAATCTAAAAATATGCACATTGCACTAAGCAATGCAAATGTCATATCCCCATCAATATCCGCAAGCTGCAAAAAATGCTCTTGCCTCTTGCCTCTTAAATTTCCTGCTTCTATTTGACATTTCCCCAAAAATATGTTAAACTACCAAATAGAGCATTTAAAGTAAAGCTCCAACAGTCACAGCATTGCAGCGGCAAGCCTCAGTGACCGGCAAACCCCGTAAGAACAAGAAAATTTGCATTCAAACGATACCACTCATTCATAAAATATTAATTAATTTCACAAGGGGGCAATTAAAAAATGACAACATCCTTTAAATGCGCCTGTTGCGGAGCGGAGCTGAAATATTCTCCCGGCAGCGGCAGCCTGAAATGCGAATATTGCGGCACAGAATTTGAAGCGGAGGCAGTCGAAGCAATGGCGGAATCCGCCGCAGACCCGGGGCAGGAAAGCATAAATTGGCAGCACGCAAACCCCGAGGCCATGGAAAACGACGGCAGCTCCTGTACCTACAGCTGTTCATCCTGCGGAGCTCAGATCACAGGGGACAGAACCCTTGCCGCCTCCTTCTGTCCCTACTGCGGCAATACCGTGGTTATGAGCGACCGCCTGGAGGGTATGCTGTGCCCCGATTACATAATTCCTTTCAAAGTGGAAAAGGATGCGGCAGTGGCGAAGTTCAAGGATTTCTGTAAGGGTAAACCCCTGCTGCCGAGCGGCTTTTTAAGCAGCGGACGTATAGATAAAATAGAGGGACTGTATGTTCCCTACTGGCTTTTTGACGCAGGGGTGAAAGGGCGTGTGCGTTTTCGTGCCGAGCGGGTACATACCCGCCGTGAAGGTAATTATAACGTCACCCGCACCCAGCATTTTATGCTCTACCGAGAGGGAGCAATGGACTTCGAGCACGTCCCCGTGGACGGCACATCAAAGCTTGGAGCGGAGGTCACCGAGGCGGTCGAGCCTTTTGATATGCACGGTGCAACAGCATTTGCAAAAGCTTATTTATCGGGATTTTTGGCGGACAGATACGATGTCCCCCAGGAAACCTGCAAGCCCAGAGCGGACGAACGTATCCGCCAAAGCATTACATCCGCCCTTGCAGATACCTGCAGGGGGTATGTGAGCGTGCGACCGCAGCAGCAAAGCATAACAGTGGCAAACGGAAAAATAGCCTATGCCCTGCTGCCCATGTGGCTCATGACCGTCAGCTACAACGGCAAAAGCTACACCTTTGCCATGAACGGTCAGACCGGCAAATTTGTAGGCGAGCTGCCCGTTTCATGGGCTAAGTTCTGGGTTTTTTTTGCAGGGATAACGGCAGCGCTCACCGTTATACTGACTCTGCTTATGAATTATTTCGGTTAAGGGGGGTATTTTGATGCATAACGCTAAATTAAACTTGAACAAAGTATCGCAGCCATTTCTCATGCTTACAATCTTCACGGTATTATTTTCGGCTGTGATATTATCGCCGATATTTTCAATAAATGTCAACGCATACACCGAGAAAAAGGTTTACGATTACGGCGATCTTCTCACCGACCGTGAGGAGACCCGCCTTGAAGAGCAACTGCGCAAGGCCTCGGAAAACTGCGGCCACGACATAATCGTCTACACTGTAAAAAGCCTTGGAGGGGACAGCGTAAGCGGGTACAGCCAAAGAGCCGCCGACGGCATAAACACCGACCCCGACAGCAGCGGCATACTCTATCTTGTGTCCATATACGACCGTGAATATGACATATATGCTTTCGGGGAAATGTATGAACAAATCATGTCCGATAGGGAGCTTAAAAGGCTCTCCGACGACCTTCAGCCCTATCTTTCAAAGGGGGATTATTACGGAGCATTTTCCGAATTCGGTAAGCGTGCCGAAAGCGCTGCGCTGAACAGCGGAGACTATTCGGGGAGTATTTCGGTACGCTTGACTTTAAACTTCTCAACCTTCGTCATATCCGCATTTATTGCGCTGATAATAGTCTTTTGCATGAAGCAAAGCATGAAAACCACCCGTCCCGAGATAACCGCAGGAAACTATGTTAAAAACGGCAGCTTCAGAGTGACAGTAAGCCGTGATGTGTACCTTTACACCAGCGTTTCAAGGGTGAAGATACAGTCAAACAGCAGCAGCCACCATTCCGGCGGACATCATTCGGGCGGCGGGCACCGTTCAGGCGGCGGACACCGTTCCGGCGGACATTCAAGCGGACGGTTTTAATGTGACAGAACGATGTATTGTTCTGCGCTGTCTTATATAATTATTGCATAACCGTTAAATAAAAATTAACCTTTGAAGCACATAAATTTTACATTTGAGGGTGAAATTCAAATATGAACAAACCAAACAGCGTGTCGGTGATAATAGCCGCAGGAGGCTCGGGGGAGCGAATGAAAGGGATAAACAAGCTTATGAGCATGATCGAGGGAATGCCCGTGATCGCTCATTCCATGCGGGTTTTTGAGGAACTCCCCGAGGTAATGGAAATAATCGTTACCGCAAGGGAAGATGAGCTTGCGGAAATTGAGAAAATTGCCCATGAATATGGCATTTCCAAATTTGCCTGCTGCACAGCGGGGGGCGAAACACGCCAGCAGTCGGTGGTAAACGGCTTGCGTAAGGTCAGCCGTGAGACCGAGCTGATAGCCGTTCACGACGGCGCACGTCCGCTGGTAAAGGGAGAGCACATCAGGCAGTGCATAAAGGACGCAGGCATATTCGGCGGCGCAGTTCTCGGCGTGCCCGTAAAGGACACGATCAAGGAGGTGCAGGACGGACTTATCACCGACACCCCCGACAGGCGCAGACTTTATATCGCCCAGACTCCGCAGATTTTCAGGAAGAAGATCTACTTTGACGGAGTGAATTTCGCCGAGGAACACGATCTTGACTTTACCGACGACTGCCAAATGGCGGAGGCGGTTGGCGTCCGTGTCGCAATGACCCCCTCGGATTATCTCAACATAAAAATAACCACCCCCGAAGATCTTCAGATTGCCGAACTGCTGCTTACACAATCCAAACAGCAAAACGGTTGACAATGAAATGTATGTTGCGAAATGCAATATGATGAAAATGACACAAAATTAAAATATATCCTAAGCAAAACCGCAAGTCTGACAGAGCGCAAAAGAGCCCGACAGAGCTGACTTCTTGCCTCCTGCCTCTGAATCTCTTGCCTCTTGCAGCGCAGAAAAGGAGCGAATCAAATATGATAAGAATAGGTCACGGCTATGATGTACACCGCCTTGTGCCCGAGCGGAAGCTGATAATCGGAGGGGCGCATATTCCCTACAGCTTCGGGCTGTGGGGACATTCGGATGCGGATGTTCTCGCCCATGCCATAATGGACGCAATGCTTGGCGCTTGTGCACTGGGCGATATAGGGCAGCATTTTCCCGACAACGACCCTGCCTACGAGGGCGCAGACAGCATGGAGCTTCTGAAAAAGGTCACGGCGATAATAGGCGAAAAGGGCTATAAAATAGGGAATATCGACAGCACGGTAATTGCCGAGCGGCCGCATATGGCGAACTATATAGGCAGTATGCGCCGCAATATTGCCGAGGCTTGCGGCGTGGACATTTCCGCTGTTTCCGTCAAGGCGACCACCGAGGAAAAGCTGGGCTTTACGGGGGCTTGCGAGGGAATTGCCGCTCATGCGGTATGCGTGCTGGAGGCAAGAAAATAAGAGGCAGGAGGCAAGAAGAGTCAGTGAACTTGTCAGACCGTATTTTAAGGAGGATTTTTTTGAAAAGCAAGCTTTTGAAAAGGATAGCCGTTGCCGCTTCTTTTGCGGTGGCAATGGGAATGGTGACGGTTCTCCCAAATATAAGCGGCGATCCGCTTTTCGGGATAACCGTAACGGCGAAAACAGCTCCGGCAAAGGATTTCAGCTATGAAGTCAATGACGATGGAAGTGTTACCGTTACAAAATATAATAACGGCAGGGACAGAAATGTTGAGATACCCTCGGAGATAGACGGGAAAGCCGTTACCGGCATAGGAGATTCGGCTTTCAGCAAATGCGGCCGTTTAAGGACTGTAACAATTCCCGACAGCGTTAAAAGCATTGGCGAGGAGGCTTTTTCCGAATGCAGGGGTTTGACAGTCATAACTGTTCCCGAGGGTGTTACAAGCATAGGAAAAAGCGCTTTTTCGGGCTGCACCGCTTTAACAGGCATAATGCTTCCCGAGGGAATCACAAGCATAGGAGATCATGCTTGTGAGGGCTGCACAGGTCTTGAAAGCATAACTGTTCCGGGCAGCGTTGAAAACATGGGAAAGGCCGTTTTTTTGGGCTGCACATCGCTTAAAAGCGTAACTGTTTCGGAGGGTGTTGCAAGCATAGGAAAGGGCGCTTTTAAAGACTGCACAGGTCTGACGGATATAAAGCTTCCGCGCAGCATTACAACCATAGAAGAGGACGTTTTCAGATACTGTACAAGTTTAACCGATATAGAGCTTCCTGACAGCATTACAGCCATAGAATACCGTGCTTTTTCCTACTGCACAGGTTTAACGTATATAGAACTTCCCGACAGTATCACAAGCATAGAGAACGGTGCTTTTGCCCTCTGCACAGGCTTAACGGAAATAGAGCTTCCCGACAGTATTATAAGCATAGGGTGGTATGCTTTTTCGGGCTGCACCGGTTTAAAGGGCATTGTAATACCCGGCAGCGTTGACCGCATAGGGGATAATGCTTTTCGTGAGTGCACAGGCTTAACAAGCATAGTGATCTCGGAGGGTGTTGCAGCCATAGGAAACGACACTTTTAACGGCTGCACAGGTTTAACGAGCCTGACGATCCCGGAGGGCGTTACAAGCATAGGCGATCATGCTTTTTTGGACTGTAAGAGCTTAACGGAAATTACCCTTTCGGATAGCGTTGCTTCTATCGGCAATAACCCATTTAGCGGCTGCGATAACCTTACCGAAATCAAAGTGAGTAAGGGTAATGAATACTATACATTTGTTGACGGATTGCTGTATACTAAAGATATGTCGGAACTTATTGCTTGTCTGTGCGGAAAGCAGGGAGAAATCATTATCCCGGACAGTGTTGCAAGTATAGAAGATTATGCTTTTTCCTACTGTACAGAGCTTTCGGACATCACAATTCCCGAGAGCGTCACAAGCATAGGGGAGGGTGCTTTTTCCCATTGCACAGGCTTAAAGGAAATAATTATTCCCGATGGCGTTGAAACATTGAAGAGTTATACTTTTTCGGACTGCACAGCCCTTGAAAGCGCAGTGCTCCCCGACAGCGTCACATTCATAGGATACAATGCTTTTGAAAACTGCAAAGGGCTAAAAAGCATGGTCATTCCAAAAAGTGTTTCAAGAATAGGCGAGTTTGCTTTTATGAATTGCAGCAGGCTTAAAAGAATAACGATCCCGGAGGGAGTTAAAAGTATTGAAAAATCGGCTTTCAGAAATTGTCGCAGCCTTGCAGGCATAACGATCCCGAACAGTGTTATAAAAATAGAAGCATACGTTTTCGACGGCTGCACGGGTTTAAAAAATATAACGCTGCCTGACAGTGTTTCGGAAATAGGCTCGGGCGCTTTCAGCGGCTGCACAGGTCTGAAAAGCATAACGCTCCCGAACCGTCGTTTTACTGAAATAAGATCAGGCACTTTCAGAGACTGCACCGGTTTAACAAGTATAATAATTCCCGACAGTGTTACAAGCATATCGAATCATGCTTTTTCGGGCTGTACAGGTTTAACGGCTGCAGTAATTCCCAAAAGCGTTGATTACCTCATATGGGAAGATACATTTTCCGGCTGTACCGAGCTTACGATCTACGGCTGCAGCAACACGGCTGCAAAACGTTTTGCCTATAGGTATGATATACCTTTCAGATATATTTGTGAATATCCCCCGAATGCAGACGGCGATTCTGAAGCAGCTCACAATTATGTAAAGGGTATCTGCACCGTTTGCGGAGCTGAAGAATCGGAACATTCCCGCAATCAGAGGCAGGAAGAGTCAGTGCGCTTGTGATTTTATTGCTTCTTGCAATGCACTATAAAAAGACAGGAGCAATGCTGTATGGAAATAGATTTTGATTTCCCCAAATGGTACAAGGAAAAGAAACGGCGTGAGGAGCAAAACAACAGCCCGTATATGTTATCTCCCAAAGACGACATTGAATGTCTTATAACTGCATATAAAGACCCCGAAGAGGCAAAAAAGAAATATGCATTTCCTCCCCTTGTGGACGATATTGTTTCACTTTATTATTTATTGAGCCTGAATTACAGGCACTTAGGCGAGAATGAATGGATATTGGGCGGCAGTTATGAAAAATGTGCGGAAAACCTGTATTTATTCATACTGGCGTATATCAAGGCATATGAGCTCAGCGGCAGGGGCATAGAAATAACAAACTCCTCTGTTAAAGACCTTATCGGCAAAAAAGCATACCTTGGCGATTTGCTGTATACCGCCATTTCATTGAATGAAACGGAGATGCTCAGAAGCCTTGTCGGTGCAGACGGCGATATATATTCCTTTTTGGACGACAGCAGCTTATGCGCTGTGTATTCGCTGTTTTGCGGTGATGAAGAAAAAGCCGCAGTTTACATAAAAAATATGAATGAGGATTCATTTGAGGACGAGGCAGCCTTTAAAAATTTTAAAGGCATTCTTGAGGCTGTTTTAAAAAGGGATGAAAATAAGTTTAATTTGCTTCTTGCAAAAAAGATTAAGAAGCAGCGCAAGGAACTGTTAGGGTATCTGACTGTTGCAGATGTATGTTCGGCGGCGCTTATCAAAACAGCCGAAAAATACGGCATTTCATATGGGTTTAAGGTCATCGAGATACCCGAGGGGTTTCTGACCGATAAAAGCTTTAATAAGGAAAAGCTAACATTGCCGAAGGTCTGATTTACAGAGGTGCAGAATGAAATATTTAAAAGCCCATTTTAAAGATGAATTACGTGACCGTATTTTAAGGAGGAGTTTTTTTGAAAAGTAAGCTTTTGAAAAGGATAGCCGTTGCCGCTTTCTTTGGGCTGGCGTTGGGAATGACTGCTGCGAAGATAAACGGAGACCCGCTTTTCGGGCTTAACGCAGCGGCGGAAACGGATACGGTAAGGTATTACAGCTATAAAGCCAATGACAGTGAGAGTGTTACCGTTACAAAATATAATAACGGCGTGGGCGGGAATATTGAAATTCCGTCGGAGATAGGCGGGAAAGCCGTTACTGATATAGGAAATGCAGCTTTCCGAAAATGCAAAGATCTAAAGAGAATAACATTGCCCGACAGTGTTAAAAGCATAGGCGAGAAGGCTTTTTCAGGCTGTACCTCTTTAAAAAGCATAAAAATTCCCAAGGGTGTTGCAAGCATAGAGCAAAGTACCTTTTACCGCTGCAGCTCTTTAACAAGCGTAACGCTCCCCGACAATGTTACAAGCATAGGAGATTATGCTTTTTTCGGCTGCAGCTCTTTAAAAAGCATAACAATTCCCGAGGGTGTTACAAGTATAGGAGATCATGCCTTTTCTTACTGCACCTCTTTAGAAAGCATAACAATTCCGAGCAGCGTTACAAGCATTGGAGAGGAGGCTTTTTCGGGCTGTACTGCACTTACAGACATAACTGTTTCGGACGGTGTTACAAGTATTGGAGAGGAGGCTTTTAAAGACTGCACAGGTCTTGTAAGCATAACTGTTCCGGGCAGCGTTTCAAGCATAGGAGAAAACGCTTTTTATCACTGTACAGGTTTAACAAGCGTGACAATGCAGGAGGGCGTTAAAAGCATAGGAGACCGTGCTTTTGATGCTTGCAGCAATTTAACAAGCGTAGAACTTCCCGACAGTCTCACAAGCATAGGGCATTTTGCTTTTATTATCTGCACAGACCTTTCGGAAATAGAACTTCCCGACAGTATTACAAGCATAGGGAATTATGCTTTTTCGGGCTGCACGGGTTTAAAAAGCATAGTGATACCCGGCAGCGTTTCAAGCATAGGAGCGGGGGTTTTTGATGACTGCACGGGTTTAACAAGTATAGTGATCTCGGAGGGTGTTGCAGACATAGACGAGTATGCTTTTAAAGGCTGCACAGGTTTAACAGGTATAACTATCCCGGAGAGTGTTACAAGTATAGGAGATTATGCTTTTTTGGGATGTGAAAGCTTAACAGCCGTGACCATTTCGGACAGTGTTGCTTCTGTCGGCATTAACCCATTTGTCGGCTGCGGCAGACTTACCGGGATAAAAGTGGGCAAGGGCAATGGTCATTATACATCTGTTGACGGCTTGCTGTATACTAAAGATATGTCGAAGCTTGTTGCCTGCCTGTGCGGAAAGCAGGGAAAAGTTATTATTCCCGACAGTGTTACAGGCATAGAAGCTTGTGCTTTTTCGGGCTGCAAAGGACTTTCTGACATAACGCTCCCCGAGGGCGTTACAAGCATAGGGTATCATGCTTTTTCGGGCTGCACAGGTCTTTCGGGCATAACAATTCCCGAAAGCGTTACAAGCATAGGCGAGGGCGCTTTTTCCCGCTGCGAGGGCTTAAAAGGAATAGTCATTCCGCAGGGCGTTGAAACCATAGATAAATATACTTTTTCATACTGCACAGCCCTTGCAAGCGCAGTAATTCCCGACAGCGTCACAAGCATACGATACAGTGCTTTTGAAAATTGTGAGGATTTAAAAAGCATAATTATTCCGAAAAGCGCCCAGAGCATAGGATAGTATGCTTTTGAGGATTGCAGGAGCCTTAAAAGTGTAATAATTTCGGACGGAGTTACAATTATTGACAGCTTTGCTTTTCAGGATTGCAGCAGCCTTGCAAGCATAACGATCCCGGGCAGTGTTACAGAAATAGGATTCGGCGCTTTTGACGGCTGCACAGGTCTGACAAGCGTAGTATTTTCAGAGGGCGTTAAAAGTATAGGGGATAATGCTTTTTTGTCGTGTAAAGGATTGACAAGTATAATAATTCCCGACAGTGTTACAAGCATAGGTAGTCATGCTTTTTACAATTGTACCGGTTTAAAAAGCGCAGTAATACCCAAAAGCGTTAAATACATATGGAGCAATACATTTTACGACTGTACCGAGCTTACAATTTACGGCTGCAGCGGCACGGCTGCGAAAAGCTTTGCTTATAGGGAAAAAATACCTTTCAAATATATTTGCGAATATCCCCAAAATGCTGCGGGTCATGATTATGTAAAGGGAATTTGCACCGTTTGCGGAGCAGATGACCCGAAATATTCCCGCAATTAGAGGCAGGAGGCAGGAAGCAGGATTTTCTGTCCTGCCTCTTGCCTTTTATCATTTTAAACGGTTTGCCGAAATAAACACAGCGTGCAAAATATTAACAATTTATAAAAAATTCGTCAATCCACTTCCATTTTCGGGAAGAGTATGCTATAATTAAAATATATATACCTATGAACGCACCTATGTGCTTTAAGCAGCGTATTAAGCATAATCAGCAGGGAGAAAAACAAAATGAACAAATATCAAAAGCTAATGGGAAATACCCTTATCTTCGGCGTGGGTCAGCTGCTGTCGAAGCTTGTGGGATTTCTGCTTACGGGGCTGTATCTCAGGTGCATTCCCAAGGAAGAATTCAATACCGCCGAGCTTATTTACAGCACGGTGAATATGCTTGTGCCTATGGTAACATTCTCCATGGCGGACGCTGTTATCCGCTTCGGCATGGCAAAGGAATACGACAAGCGGAAGATATACACCTGCGCCTGCCTTTTCGTGCTGGGGGGCATGAGCATTTTTATGCTGTTCACGCCCCTGGTTGCAAATATCAGCAAGTTTGCGGGCTACAGCTTTCTGCTGTATGTCTACTGCTATTTCAGCTGCTTCAGACAAATTGCTTCACAGTTTGTGCGGGCGCAGGGCGCTATAAAGCTTTATCTGGCGGACGGCGTTTTTGCCGTGTTTGTGCAGCTTATTGTGAATCTCATTATGGTGGCAGGGCTGCATATGGGCGTAACGGGCTATGTTATGGGATTTATCATCTCCGACGCCATATCCCTTGCCATGCTTACGGTCATTGCAAGACTGGGGCAGTGCCTGCATATGAAATATTTCGACAGGAAAATTGCAGGGGAAATGCTGCGCTTTGCAGCCCCTCTCATACCCACATATATGCTCTGGTGGGTCACATCCTCTTCGGACAGATGGTTTATGACATATATGGTCGGCGAAGGCGAAAGCGGGATATATTCCTCGGGCTACAAGCTGCCCACACTGTTAATGCTGGTCACCACCATATTTTATCAGGCGTGGCAGATGTCCTCCATTGAGGAGCGCAACAGCCGCACCTTAGGAAAATTTTACGAAAATGTTTTTGGGGCGTATACCTCCCTAATGTTCATTGCGGCGGCAGGGCTTATCATGCTCATAAAGCCCTTGACATTCGTACTTACGGGAAACGGCGAAAACGGTAAGGATTATTTTACCGTTTACCCCGTCGTGCCGATATTGGTGGCGGCAATGCTTTTCCAGTGCTTCTGCCAGTTCCTTTCATCGGTCTACACCACAAAAAAACGGTCGGTCAATTCCTGTGTTACCGCCCTTATTGCCGCAGTTGTGAACATTATATTAAATATTGTCCTTATCCCCAAGTACGGAATGTACGGTGCAGCAATTGCCACGGCAGCGGCTTATTTCGCTTGCTTTGCGGTGCGCTTGTTTGACGCAAGACAGTATATTTTCTTTAAGGTGGATTATCTGCGGCTGATAGTCAACACGGGAATAACCGTTTTTATGTGCGTTCTTATTGCAAAAGCCCCCAAGCTTTGGGTCTTGTGGGTTATACTTTGCTTTGCGGTAAGCCTTATTTACAATATGGACGCTGTGATAAAGACCCTGCGGAAGATACTTTCACGGGGCACTGTCAGACAGCCGCAGAATGCACAGGGCAATGCCGGCAGCGCCAATGTCCCCACTAACTACGGTGAACGGCGATGAAGCTTACAAATATCACTAAGACCTATTCCACGGGTTCGGGGGATAAAAAGGTTCTGGATAATTACTGCCTTGAACTGCCGAACAGCGGCGCTGTGTGGATAATGGGGGAGTCGGGCTGCGGAAAAACCACTCTGCTGCGGATAATTGCGGGTCTGGAAAGCTTTGAGGGCGGCACCCTGGATATCCCTCCCGGGGGAGTTTCCATGGTGTTTCAGGAGGACAGACTTTTCGAGGAGCTTTCTCCCGAGGATAACTGCCTGCTTGCTCTGAATGCCCACGGTGAAATTCTCAAAAGTGAGCGCCGCCGCATTCGTCAGATGCTCATGGCAACGGGGATACCCGAAGAAGATATGACACGCCCCGTCAGGGGATTTTCCGGAGGAATGAAGCGTCGGACTGCTATAGTACGGGCTTTGTGCGTTCCCTCGGGGCTGTTGCTTATGGACGAACCTTTCACGGGTATCGACCCCGAAAACCGCCTTGCAACGGGGAAGGTCATTCGTGAAAGCCTTGGCAGCCGCCTGTTTATCGGGGTCACTCACCATAAGGAGGACTGTGACTTGTTAGAGGGAACTGTTGTTTTAATTAATAATTAACTGTGGGGTGTACATAATGAAAAGATTTATTGATATTTTTCTCAGAGCGGTGCTGACAGGCTTTGCTATCGGGATAGGGGGAGTTGTCTACCTTTCCTGCGACAGCAAGTATGTGGGGTCGTTCCTTTTCGGCACGGGACTTTTCGTCATACTTTCATTCGGGTTCAACCTGTTCACGGGCAAGGTGGGCTATGCTGTGGAAAACAAGCCCTCATACCTGCTTGACCTGCTTATAATATGGGTGGGAAATCTTGCGGGAACTTTTATAATGGGCTGCATGATACTTTGCACGCGCATAAGCGGAATCGGCGAAAAGGCTGCGGGGCTGTGCGAAACAAAGCTTGCGGATAATTTGGTCAGCATTCTGATACTGGCGTTTTTCTGCGGAATGCTTATGTTCATTGCGGCGGACGGCTTCAAGAAGATCGACAATCCCGTGGGAAAAATGCTGGCAGTTTTTCTGCCTGTTATGGTGTTTATATTAAGCGGATATGAACACTGCGTTGCGAATATGTTCTATTTCTCGGTGGGCGCTTGCTGGTCGGCAAAGGCTTTCGGTTATCTGCTGGTCATGTCGGCGGGAAATGCACTGGGCGGAATGTTCATTCCGTTGGTGCGCAAGGGCTTTGCTAAAAATTGACAGAGGCAGGAAAAATTCTGTGCTATGCCGTGCAGATCATGAAGTTTCTTGTTTCATAATTTTTGCTTCTGTCAGGGAGTGGATAGGAAATGGAGTACATATTTGAAACAGAGCATTTGAGGATAAGAAAATTCGAGCCTGACGATGCCGAATGTTTGTATAAAAACCACTTGGAGGCAGATGTAAAAAAGTGGATCCCCAACGAAAGCTATGCAGGTATCAAAGAAACAAAGGAAGCGGTCAATTTCTACATTGACTGTGTAAATAAAAAACATTTGCCGTATGTATTGGCTGTTGAATTAAAGAGTACAGGCGAATTGATAGGCGATACGGGTGTAAATGAAGTTGAGGGAAATCCGGATGAGGTGGAAATAGGTTACGTGATCTGTAAAAAGTATAGCGGAAATGGCTATGCCACCGAGCTTTTAAGGGCAATGACAAAATATATTGCCGAAACCTTCGGAATAAATATTTTATACGGTCGTGTCATGCATGGGAATAATGCTTCTGTAAGAGTCCTTGAAAAAAACGGCTATGAATTTGTCGGGGAAGAATCGGGAGCGGAAGATGACCCTTACGGCAATGGAATGCTGATATACAAAAAAGTATGTTAAAATCGGCTCTGCAAATGACTTTGGCAGTACCGATCCGAAAAGGGAGGTTTATTATATGATAATGAAAAATTTCCAAAACATCGAGCTTTCGGGACTGGGCATGGGCAATATGCGGCTGCCTCTGATACCGGGAAAGGGCGACGGCGACATTGATCTCGAGCGAGCCTGTGCCATTATTGACAAGGCAATGTCGGCAGGGGTCAACTACTACGATACCGCCTACGTTTACCACAGCGGCAAGTCGGAAAGCTTTCTGGGAGACGCTCTTGTGAGCCGTTATCCAAGGGAAAGCTTTTATCTGGCGACAAAGTTCTTTATTGCCGCAAATCCCGATTATAAGGCGGTTTTTGCAGAGCAGCTGGAGAAACTGAAAACCTACTATGTGGATTTTTACCTGATCCACTCGGTGGGGGATAACAGCGCAAAGGAATACATCAATGGCGGTTCGGTGAAATATTTCGAGGAACAAAAGGCGCTGGGCAAGGTGAAATATCTGGGCTTTTCCGCTCACTGCTCCACTAAGACCTTAAAGGAATTTGCAGAATACCGAAAGTGGGATTTTGCACAGCTTCAGATCAATTACTATGACTGGAAATACGGCAATGCAGGCAATGCAAAGGAGCAATATGAGTTGCTCAGAGACATGGGCATTCCCGTGGTCGTAATGGAGCCTGTGCGGGGCGGCAGACTGGCGGAGCTTTCCCCCGAGGCAAACGAACTGCTGAAAAACCGTCACCCCGATTGGAGCATTGCTTCATGGGCGTTCAGGTGGCTCAAAGGCTTGGACAATGTTATGATGATACTCAGCGGAATGTCCGACATGGGGCAGTTGGAGGATAATCTTAACACCTTTGCGGACGATGCATACTTGACCGAAGAGGAAGAAAGGCTGCTGTTCACCGCCTGCGATGTGTTCCGCAACAAGCTGGTTATTCCTTGCACTGCCTGCCGGTACTGCACGGACAGCTGCCCGTCACAGATAAACATTCCCGAATTTTTGCGGGTCTACAACCACATCAAGACCGACGGAGACTGGGCTTCCTGGGAGTTTGAGCATATCAAAAGCGAGGGAAAGCCCGCCGACTGCGTTTCCTGCGGCGTTTGCACCGAGCACTGTCCTCAAAGTATAAAAATACCCGAGCTTATGGGTGAGATCTCCGAAAAGTTCGGCAAGCAATGATCTGATGAATCGGAATTTATGACAGACAGGCAGTGATTTCTATGAAAACATTTGAATTGCAGCCTTTGCGAATTCCGGGAGGCTGGAATGTAAAATATAATATGTTCTCCGAATACGACCCCGATAAAGACGGTGCGGAATATTTTTACGAATTAAATGAAGATCTGATGCAACTCAAAAATAAAAATATGTTGATAGATTTAGGCTGGTATCCGGAAGGAGATATTAAAGGCAGTTATAAACTGGTTCTTGTTGATACAGTTAAGGATTCTCCTTTTGAATCACCTCTTGAAGTTTTTGCTTCCCGTTCAAAACAGGAAATTATAAAGAAACTTGAGTATTGGATAACCCCCGGTTTCTATTCAAAATATTTGCACTGAATTTTGTTGTGCTGCACATTTTTGCCTGGCAATAACACTTACTGCATAGCGAGTGCGGAGGATTCGGGATATAAACTTCTTTATAAGTATTGACCCAAAGTGGGAATATTTATAAAAATCATCTCATATTATTTAAAGCAGAGGCAAAAATCGGAACAAAGCAAGAAAAAACGAGGCAAGATGTTAAAGGCTGAAAGAATTTGAAATTCTTATGCAATTGACATCTTGCTTTTTATATGCTATGTCAATTGCTGTACGCAAATACAGCGCAGCAAATTCTTGCCTCTTGCCTCTTAATTTCTTGCTTCTGATAGCGAGGTGATAAAATGGCTTATTCCGACATTGACATACTTGCCCGTATAGTCCAGTGCGAGGCGGGGGGCGAGGGCGAAACGGGCATGAAAGCGGTGGCGTGCGTGGTCATGAACCGCGTCCACATCACCTACGGGGAATACGGCAGGCTTGAACATACCATAAGGGCGGTGGTCTATCAGCCGGGGCAGTTTGACTGCGTAAGGGAAACGGTAGGGGGCAAATACAACACCCAAACCATTTACAATATGCGCCCCGATCAGGTGCACTACGACATTGCCTCCTGGGCCATAGCGGGCAACAGGCTGACCAACCTTGGTTTTGCACTTTGGTATTTCAATCCCTTTACTACCGAATGCCGCCAGTATTTCCCTTCAAGGGTGGGCAGGTTTGTCATACGTATCGGCGATCACTGTTTCTACAATCCCACCGATGCGTATGCGGACACATAGCAAAATTTCCCGAAAATAAACCGAAAGGAATGATCTTTTATGATGACAGGCTGCGACTATATGGGCCGTGCGGCTATGAACACGGGCGGACGAAGCAATAATCAGGGAATGCAAATGCAAAACAACAATCGGAATCAAAATTGCAATGGGCAAAGCTTGCCCGGACAGAATATGGCAGGGCAGGGGTATAATCAGAATCCTCCCGAAACGGTGACCGTGCAGTCGCCTAATAACCCTCCCTCCTTCAACATGACCAAGATACCTCAGCAAAATTTCGACACCCCCGAAATGCAGGGTTCAATGCAAATGGTTCTTTCCCATAACATCGGGGAATACGTGCTTGTGGAATTTCTTATCGGCACGGAGCGGCTGATGCGCAAGCAGGGGGTACTCTACCATGTGGGCACAAGCTACATAACCCTTTACGACGACGAGATCAACAACTTCATTGTGTGCGACATCTTCTCCATAAAATTCGTCTATTTCTATTTCCCCGGGCAGCGACCGGGCAGGAATTTCAACAGCATTTACAATGCGGGGGAGTGAGCTTTCACAAACGCAAATTTTCGGAGAACAAAGCAAGCCAAGGATTTTCTGCGGCTTGCTTTTTGATATATCATAGAATGTTTTCGTTAAATTACGATTTGTTAATCAAATGCATTTTTGTATCACCGCGCAGCAAAATACACCACGCATCTGTCCCGCATAGCGAGTGGCTGCGGCGGCACGCCACTTGTGCAAATTCAACAAAAAATTGTTCGTAAAATTATATGAAAAAATGTCGGATAATGTGAAAATACTCTTGCTTTTTTTTGCCTGTTGTGGTATAATATTAAGGGTTATATTGTTTTTATGTAAATCTTAAGGCTTGGAATGTCCCGAAAATTCTGATATTTCGGGAGATTTGCTTGATATGACCATCACAGTGAATATTTGTCGGCACAAAGGCAGGAGGTTTGGGGTCGCCCGATAAAGAAAAACCCGCCGTGCTGTTATTTTGTTATTACGTAGAAAAAACGGAGAAAGGAAAGATTAATTATGAACAACAATCGTGGCTTTTTTCAGACTGTCACAGGGATAATGACAGCCGCTTTTACCGTCACTGCGGTAATATGCGCAGTTATTATGGGGCTGTGCAGCAGGGCGGAGAGCTCTGCGCCGGTCGTGATCGCAGGCGTGGTAACAGTGGTTGTTTTTGCGGCGGTCTCGGTATATCTCGGCAGCACTATCAGCGCAAAGCTGGATACTGTAAGAGAGAGGCTGGGGGCTATGCAGAACGGCAATATGCACACCCAGCACAAAAAGATACCCGATAACACCGAGCTTGACGGCCTGATAATTGCTATTGACGAGTACAGCGCTCAGATGGACAGCATTGTAAATGAGTTGGGCCGAGGACTTGGGCAGCTGGCGGACGGCAATCTTAACCACAAGCTGCCGGGCGACTGGAACGGTGATTACGGAAAGATCGCAAAGCAATATAATGCTGTGGCAAACGCTCTGGGCAGCACATTTAAGGATATAGCGCAGGCTTCGAGCCAGGTCACCAGCGGTACCGAGCAGGTAGCAAGCGGAGCTGTTACTCTTTCTCAGGGGGCAACGGAGCAGGCGGTCTCCATTGAAGAGCTTAAAACGCAGATCGCCGATATTTCCTCCAAGGTAACCGGCACGGCGGAGTCTGCAAAGAGCACCTCGGAAATCGTAGGGATAACGGGAGCGAGAGTAGCGGAGTGCAGCACCAAAATGGATGCTATGCTATCCTCTATGAACGATATTAATAAATCCTCCGAGGAGATCTCAAAAATTATTAAGGTTATTGACGATATAGCCTTTCAGACAAATATTCTTGCTCTTAATGCAGCGGTTGAGGCGGCAAGAGCAGGAGCGGCGGGCAAGGGCTTTGCTGTGGTGGCTGACGAGGTGCGTAATCTTGCAGTAAAGAGCGCAGAGGCCGCCAGTCAGACAACATCCCTTATTGAAAATTCCGTTGCAAATGTAGATAAGGGCTCGGAGATCGCCAAGGAAACAGCTAAGATCCTGGAGGAAATCGTGACGGATTCCGCTAAGATCGTGGAAGGGGTCGCCAGCATAAGCGAGACCTCTGAGTATCAGGCGCAGGAGATAAAGCGGGTCACGGACGGTGTTGCAAGGATATCCTCGGTGGTAAAGAGCAACACCCAGACGGCGGAGCAGTCGGCGGCGGCTTCAAAGGATCTGTCGGGGCAGTCGGGAGTTCTCTCAAAGCTTCTCTCCCATTTCCGGTTTGACGGCGAAAGCTATGACGGTGCTTCTTACGGAAGCGCTTCCTATGAAAGCTATGACAACAGCTACAGCGGCAGCGATTATTCTTCCGACAGCTATTCATCCTATGATAACGACAGCTACAGCGATGATGATTATGTAAGCAGCTACGACGACAGCTACAGCAGCGGCTCCGATGACAGCTATGGTGGAAGCGGATATGATGACGGCTATTCCTACAGCGGCTATGAAGAGCCGTCGGAAAAGCCCTCTTACATAAATCTTGATGATGACAATGATTTCTCGGCCTCGACTTCGTTCTCGGATGATTTCAACGATATGGCTAAGGATTCCTCGATCTTTTCGGGAAGCAGCAGTTCGGACAGTCTTAAAAAGGCGTTGGGTCTGGACACAGCAGCTAACAGCAGCGACAGCGGGTTTTCTCCCATAGATTTCACCAATGAGATTACCGAAACTGCGGCAGCGCCTGTCGCAGCGCCTGCGGTCACAGCACGTCCCAAGCCTGCGACGATCGTTCTTGATGATGACGATTTTGAGAATGTGAAGAGTAAATATTAAAAATTTTGGCGGTATTTCGGTTGTCGGAAGCCGCCAAAATTAATATTAATTAGTAATGAACAGAATACACGGTATAGCAAAATGTAAGTGTTGTATAGCTGACGGTCTTATTCTGCTGCTGTAAACGTTTGCGGTTATTTCCGCTAAAGTTTGACGGGATCTGTTTTAAAATATCGTACAGTATGCGTATGGAAAAAACGGTGAAAAATATGGTAAAATTATTATATGAGGCAGATTTTTACAAAGCGCTGCACAGCGAGGCTTTATATATCTTACCTCTAACCTCTCACATCTAACATCTAAAAAAGGGCGGTCTTATAATGTCAACATTATCCGAAAATTTGAGCAAACGTATAAATATAGCCGTTGCCCAGTCGGGCGGACCTACTGCGGCGATAAACTCCTCACTGGCGGGGGTTTTCAGGGCTGCAAGGGACAACCCCGATATTGAGCGGATATACGGCGCTGTGAACGGTATCGAGGGAGTTATCGGCGGCAATCTTGTACCGCTGGACAGCATTCTTACCTCGGAATCGGATATTGAGCTGCTGAAAAAAACGCCATCCACAGTGCTCGGCTCCTGCCGCTACAAGCTGGCGGAATACGACCCCGCCGACAGCGTGACCGAATCGGAATATATGAATATCATAAACACCTTTGAAGAATACGGGATAGGTGCGTTCTTTTACATAGGCGGCAACGACTCCATGGACACGGTCATGAAGCTGAACCGCTATATCAGAGCTGTGGGAAAGGATATCAAGGTGATCGGCGTGCCCAAAACAATTGACAACGACCTGCCCTGTACCGATCATACTCCCGGCTTCGGCTCGGCGGCGAAATATGTTGCCACTACCTTGCAGGAGATCATACGTGACAGCCGTGTTTACAGCATTCAGTCCATTACCATTGTGGAGATCATGGGCAGGAATGCGGGGTGGCTTACCGCTTCCTCCAGTGTTCTGCGGGCGAACGGTGAGCCTGCGCCTCACCTTATCTATCTTCCAGAAAGCTGCCCCGAGGGGTTTGATACGGAAAAATTTTTAGAGGACGTTTCCCGTATGATGAAACGCTATCGGGCAGTTATTATAGCAGTTTCCGAGGGGATAGTCCCCCGTGACAGGGACTATGTGAAGCTTGGGGCGGACGCTTTCGGGCATACGGACAATTCGGGCGTGGCAAAGTATCTGGAGAAGATCTGCCGTGACAAGTTCGGCTGTAAGGTGAGGTCGGTGGAGCTTAACGTTATGCAGCGGTGCGGAGCGCATATAGCTTCTTTAACGGATATTGAAGAAGCGGAAAAGATAGGAGCTGCGGCGGTGCACTGCGCAATGGACGGAGAAAGCGGCAAGATGATGGGCTTTCGACGTATAAGCAGCGAGCCTTATCGGGTGGAGATCATACCTTTTGATGTGGAAATGGCAGCCAATGCGGAGAAATTTTTTCCCGAAAAATGGATAACCCGTGACCTTTGCGATGTTACCATGGACGCTATGAATTATTTCCTGCCCCTTATCCAAGGGGAGGTTCAGACGGAGTACAGAAACGGTATACCGGTGCATTTCAGATTGAATCAGTAGAGGTTAGAGGTAAGAGGTTAGAGTAAAAGTTCGTCAAATTGCACAAAAGCTGTAACAGCATACAAGAGCAGTAGGTTCACTTGGGTTTCCAAAGGGGGTACCCCTTTGGCACTAACAGCACATTGCAAAGAAAAGCACAACGCAGCAAAGTACCTATGCGCCGCCTGACGTCAAGAAAAGGGTTACAGTGAATGAACGTTATACTTGCAGTTTCACAGCTTCAAACAAACCCACGTCGGTGCGTCATTGCAACTAAAGTTGCGGCAGCATAGAACCGTGTGACATTTGTCACACGGTTCATGCTGCCGCCCGTAAGGGCGAAATATGTAACGGAATAATAAAAGGGGCTGTAAAAACAGCCCCTTAAATGCTATGTCTTAATATAGCCCATTAGTGCATAATATTATAAATAAATTCGCCTATATCCGAGCCTATTTGTGTACCGGCATACGCAGAAAAGATAATACCAAAAACAATTAACACAATACATACGCCAAAACTTATACTTTCGGTTTTTTTATCCATATTACCTTTCCACCTTTTTATATTCACGGAAACATCAAGCCGCAAATTCCGCTTTTGAGGCGAATCACAATTGGTTGCTGTAAGCGGCTTGTTTCCGTAATTGCCGGCTGCACCGAAAGCTTACTTGCTCAGCTTCCAGATATTCTTGGCATACTCGTCAACAGCTCTGTCGGCGGAGAAAATGCCTGCATTGGCAATATTGTTAAGAGACATGGTGTTCCACTTGTATTTATCCTTATAGCACTCGGAAACATACTGCTGAGCGGACTGGTATGCATCAAAATCAGCCAGAACCATGTAAGGATCCTTAAACTTCAAAGCATTTGCCACCTCTTCAAAGGAGCAGCCATTGATACCGCTGTACATCCTGTCAAGAGCCTTGCGGATTACCTCGTTGTTCTCCACATAATGCTCGGGACGGTAGCCCTGCGCCTTCTTTGCCAGAACTTCCTCGGTGGTCATACCGAAAATGAAGATGTTGTTAGGTCCTACCTGCTCCCTTATCTCCACGTTTGCGCCGTCAAGAGTACCGAGAGTAAGCGCACCGTTGAGCATAAGCTTCATATTACCCGTTCCCGAAGCCTCTGTGCCTGCCAGAGAGATCTGCTCGGAAACCTCCGCTGCGGGCATTAACAGTTCGGACATGGTAACTCTGTAATCCTCCAGGAAGAATACCTGAAGCTTCTTGCTTATTTCCTTGTTCTTGCGGATCTCCTCGCCCAGCGCCCAGATAAGCTTGATTATCTGCTTTGCAAGGTAGTACCCGGGAGCTGCCTTTGCAGCGAAAATATAGGTCTTGGGCACAAAATCCATATCGGGATTTTCCAGCAGGGCGTTGTATTCGGCAATTATATTAAGTGCATTAAGGTTCTGCCTCTTGTATTCGTGAAGGCGCTTTACCTGAACGTCAAAGATAGCGTCGGTGTTAAGCTCTACGCCAAAGTTGGACTTGACATACTTTGCAAATCTTGCCTTGTTTTCGGACTTGATCTTAGCCAGCTTGTCAAGTACCTTCTTGTCGGTGTCGAACTTTGCAAATTTTGCAAGATCCCATGCATTGTGCTTGAAATCCGAGCCGATAGTCTCCTCCAGCAGCTTTGTAAGCCCGGGGTTGGACTGCAAAAGCCAGCGCCTGTAGGCGATACCGTTGGTAACGTTCTGGAATTTGTGGGGAGTGTAGCTGTATTCGTTTGCGAAAACGTCCTCCTTGATGATCTCCGAATGGAGCTTGGAAACGCCGTTTACGCAATGGGAAGCGCATACGCACAGCAGAGCCATGTGTATCTGATTGTTCTGGATAATGGACATTCTCGCAACCTTGTTGTCGTCCCCTGTGCGCTCCTTGACTTCCTCGCAGTAGCGGCGGTTTATCTCGCAGATAATGTCGTAGATTCTCGGAGTTATCTGGCGGACAAGGTTAACGTCCCATTTTTCCAGCGCCTCTGCCATTACCGTGTGGTTGGTGTAGGCAAAGGTGTTTGTTACTATATACCAGCTCTTGTCCCAGCTGTAACCGCAGTCGTCGAGCAGAATGCGCATAAGCTCGGGGATAGCAAGAGTGGGGTGAGTGTCGTTGATATGAATGGCAACCTTTTCGTGAAGATTGTCCAGAGTGCCGTAAACGGACATATGGCGGTTTACAATATCGCCTACGGAAGCCGCACAGAGGAAATACTGCTGACGGTATCTGAGGCTCTTGCCCTCTAAATGGTTGTCATTGGGATAAAGCACCTTGGAAATGGACTGAGCAATGGTATTCTGACCCAGCGCCTTTGCATAATCTCCCTGATTGAACATATTCATATCAAAGGAGGGCACCTTAGCCTGCCACAATCTCAGCACCGAAACGCCGTTGCTGCCGTAGCCCGGAACATACATATCAAAAGGTACAGCCACAACAGTATTGTAATTTTTATAGGTCACCTGATGATACTGGTTGTCCCAGTATTCCTGAAGCTCTCCGTCAAAGTTTACCTCAATGGCCTTGTCGGTCTTGGGCACAAGCCATGCGCTGCCGCCGGGCAGCCAGTTATCGGGCTCTTCCGTCTGCCAGCCCTCCTCCAGATGCTGCTTGAATATGCCGTATTCATAGCAGATTGAGTAGCCCATGGCAGGGTAGCCGTCGGTGGCAAGGCCGTCCAGATAGCAGGCGGCAAGTCTGCCGAGACCGCCGTTTCCGAGGGCTGCGTCGCTTTCGTAATCATAAATACGCTCGATATTTACGTCCCATTTCTTGAGGACTTCCTCAACAACGGTGTTAAGCTCCAGGTTGTACAGGCTGCTTTTGAGGGATCTTCCCATAAGGAATTCCATGGAAAGATAGTAGATCTCTTTCTTTCCCGCAGAGTGTACCTGGTTCACGAATTTTCTTCTTTTAGCGCGCAGCTGCTTAACGACAACCGCCGAAAGCGCCTTGTAGATCTGATTATCCGAGGCGTCCACGGGTGTTACGTTGAATTCGGTCTGCAATTCCGAACGCAGCTTTTCTTCAAAATCTTCTTTATTTACGGATGACACATTCATTTCCCCTTTGCTTTTGAAATTTGTGGGATCGCCGCCTGATGGCTTTAAAATAAGACACCAACCGACATTTCTTGTGCAAATGTTACCGTAAAGATAACTTTTGCAAAAATTTTCTTTACAGAAACCTTAGAAAATATTATACACCATTTTGACGAATTTTTCAATAGGCATATTATACAAAATATTGAATTTTCGGTAAACTCTTACAAAAAAATTAACAATCATTGCTAAGGAACTGCTGATTAAAGGTATTTTCCAACCGCCGTGGTCATACATGACCTGCGGGGGAAATACCGC
>CAMWIR010000025.1 GCA_947174365.1 uncultured Ruminococcus sp.
GCATCAACGCAGCTATGAAGGCAGCAGCTACCGAGTCCTACGGCTACAACGAGGAACAGATCGTTTCCTCCGATGTTATCGGCATGAGATACGGTTCTCTCTTTGACGCTACTCAGACCATGGTTTCCAAGATCTCCGACGATCTCTATGAGGTTCAGGTTGTTTCCTGGTATGACAATGAGAACTCCTACACCTCTCAGATGGTAAGAACTATCAAGTACTTCGCTGAGCTTGGTTAATGGGAGCAAGAGTTTTTCCCAAAACTTTTGAATGTTTTCCGTCCCCTTGTGTAAAGGGGACGGTTTTTTTGTGAACATATTTTAGTATATCATGAAGAAATTTTTACGTCAGCGAGTTCAGTAATGATATTGCGTTGTGCTTAGTATTTGATTTGTTCTGTCATCTTTGTGGGAAAGAAGAACTTGCAGAATTTTTGGAATAATTGCACAAAGCTATTGACATTTTCTCCGGTATATGTTATAATATAAATTAGGGAAGTGCTGATAAAAACAATTCTCTGAAAATATGCAGTTCGCTTAATTGCGATTCGGCAGGGAGAAAATCCTCGATCGGCTCTTTAATGAGTTTTTTTGTAAGTAAAAAAGAAATTATTTCCTTGATTTTTTGGATCGTATATGGTATAATTATTGTGGTAACTTCGGAAAAATTTTATTTTCAGTAAATTGTTCAGACTTACTTTTTCTTTGAAAGGAAATAAAATAATGAAAGAAAAAATAAAAAAGCACCCGATGATTTTCGCGGTACTGCTTTATACTCTGCTGTTTACGGCGATCTATATGGTTGCAGCCGGAGGTAACCCATATATGTACAATGTGGCATCGGATATTTATGATATTACCATACCGCAGATAATGAAGCTGAAGGATTTTTACAATAACCTGTTTCACGGTGAATTTGCTGCTTTTGATTACAATACGGTTTTTGGTACGGAACAGCTTTTTTCGGTGGGGATTCCTCTTAATCCGTTTAATGTTATCGTGATTTTTATGCCGGAGTCATATCTGGTATATTATGTTAAGATACTTTTTACGGTGTCAATGTATATGGCGGGTATCGGGTTTATTGTAATGTGCAGGGAGCTTGAGATAAAGCCCGGGGTAGCTGCAGCGGCTTCGCTGCTGTATGTTTTTTCACCCTACACCTTTACCAAGGCATTGGTTTTTTCCTTATTTACACCTGCTATAGCCTGCTTTCCGTTTGTGATAGCGGGAATGGAAAGGGTCCTCCGAAACAAAAACGGGAAATTTCTTGCCGCAGCCTGCACTTTAACAGCGCTGACGTGCGGTCTGTATATGTTTGCTTATCAGATAATTTTAACGGTGATATTTGCATTTGTCAGGGTAATATTGATGGGGGATGCAAAGGGCTTTTTTAAAAGACTTTGGTATTACGGTCTGCGAGGCGGATTGGCGGCATTTACAGGCTTTGTCTTGTCTGCGGCGGCTTTGTTTCCGCAGATGGCATCTATTTTTGCAAGCAACCGCACATCGGGAGTGCGGGAGAATGTTGTTCAAAAGGCCTTCAGTCCCGATTTTACAGGACTGTCCAATATATTTGCGGGTGGAAGAGAGGATCAGTGCCTTGGCACAGTATTAGCTCCGCTGGTAATTATTTTTGTTGTTATAAAGGGTGCGCCTGCTGTCTATAAGCTGCTGTTGGGGCTGTGCACACTGGGAATTTATTATCCTGTGTTTTCGGCGGCGCTGTGTACGTTTTCATATATTGAGCACCGTTGGGCGTTCGGGTTTATACTGTTGGGGGGGTACGCGAGTGCGTATGTAATTGAAAATATCCGAAAGTCTGACCTTACAGACAGAATACTTAGCGGCGGCGGACTGATAATTTACGCCCTGTGCACTGATTATATGATAGCTTACGGCGCAGTGCCTGCACTGATAATATACCTTATAATTGTAAATATTCCTCCGGTGAGGCGGCTTATTGAACGGTTCTTTGATCTTATTAACAAGAAAGAAAAATATATTTTAGAGGTAATAGTTTATCTGCTGCTTATAATGTTTGGCGTTATTATTTTGGCTGTAAACACAGAAATATACACTTTCCTTACTTTGGGAATTGTTGCAGCGGCAATAACGGTATGCTTTATTGAGGGGAGAGGGTTAAAGCTCAGGTATGTGTTGGGAGGGATCTCTGCGGCGGTGCTGCCTTTTGTGGTGGATAAGGTATATTATGAAGTGATAAGCATGGAGGCTGAGCCCTATTCTTTGGAAAGACTTGCTGTATTGGAGGAAGTTCGTGATAAGGATATGGCCTCGGGAGATGAGATAGTCCGTTTTGAATCTTCGGATACGGCGGGGCATTACAATATGTGCTTGACTAATGATTTGGCTTCTTCAAGCGTATTTGTGAATATGTTTACCGGTGGATTTGCGGATATGCTGAAAAATGCCGAGTTTGATATGACTTCTCACACATCGCTGAGCTCCCTAAAAGGTTTTGAACACCGTCTGCCCTTCATGTCGGTTTGGGGGATAGATTACATTCATTCGGAAATAACAGATATAAATTATTTCAATGATGTTTATTTAGGTGTAAAGAATATTCCGGAAACCTTTGAGCTTGTAAAAGAATTTACTGCAGATGGTTTGGATAATAATCTTTATAAAAACCAATATGTTCTGCCCTTTGGATTTACCTATGACAGTGTAATAAGGGAAGAGGACCGCAAAAAAATGAATGGGGCGGATTACGGTATAAATATGATGTACAGTGCAGGACTGGAGGATGAATATATACAGAATGAAGCGGCAGCGCCTGTAAGATTTGAGGTAGAATGTACTGTAAATGAAGAGATCACGAAATATGATGAACTGGGAGATATAACCTACACTACATACACACTTATTCCAAATGAGGAACTATCCGACGGAGAAGTATATGTAACGGTAAACGGTATTGATGTTTACGGCAATAAATACGGTAATATTACACTTACCGTAAACGGAAGTGAGGATAGTATAATAGGCGATTTCGGAGGCTCGTTTTACGGAGAAACATATAAGTGGTTCACCTCTCAGGATAATTACACTGTATGCTATTCCACTGTCAGCGGGGAAATAAAAACGGCGGAAATACTGCTTTCCTGCGAATTTGATGATATATGCTTAACGGTTTTTCCGATTGAAGAATACAAAAGGCAGTTTGAAAAGCTTTCGGAATATTCTTTGGAAAACACAGTTCTTGGGACAGATGAAATAACGGGAAACATAACTGTTCCGGATGAACGTATCCTCTGTCTCCAGCTTCAGTATGACAAGGGTTGGAGCGCTTACGATAACGGAAATCCCACCCGGATATTCCCTGTAAACAGCTGTATGACAGGGCTGCGGCTGAGTCCGGGAGAGCATGATATCAAACTGGTTTATCATGTGCCCTGGCTAAGAGCAGGATTTGCGGTGACGGCTGCAACGATCGTTATTCTTGCTGCTTCGACAGCACTCATGAAAAAGAGAGCGGTAGCGAATATTTCGGAAAATTCGGATATGCCATAAGCATATTTGCCTGAATGCCGCAGTCGGGCAAAAATAAAGGTCAAAAGTTCTTGACGCTTACCGCAAAAATATACTGTTCGGAAAGGATAATTTTATATGAAGGATAAAATAAAAAAGCATCCGCTTATTTTTGGGCTGCTCCTGTACACATTGCTGTTTATGCTTATTTATCTTCAGGTAGCCGGAGAAAATACATATATGTACTGTGCTGCCTCGGATGTTTACCTTCTTACAGTACCTCAGATGAGGGAGCTTAGAGAATTTTATCTTGATTTTTTACATGACAATTTCGCCGTTATGGATTACAATACGCTTTTTGGCTCGGAACAGCTTTTTTCCGTAGGGCTTGTCTTTAATCCGTTTAATTTGATAATACTCTTATTTCCCGAATCATATCTGGTGTATTATGTTAAGGTGCTGTTTACTGTTTGTATGTATATGGCAGGGGTCGGCTTTATTGTTATGTGCAAAAACATGAATGTAAAGCCTTGGGCGGCAGCAGCTGCATCCTTGCTGTATGTTTTTTCACCGTTTACCTTTACAAAAGCTTTGGTTTATACCATATTTACCTCTGCTATTGCTACATTTCCTTTTATGATAACGGGAATTGAGAGAATACTTCAAAAAAAGAGCAGTTCATTTTTTGTATGGTCTTGCGTTGTTGCAGCGCTTACGGGCGGATTGTATATGTTTGCCTATCAGGTTATTTTAACGGTGATTTACGCATTTGTAAAAGTCATATTTATGGGGGATGCAAAAGGATTTTTGGGTAGGCTTTGGAGCTATGGATGGCGAGGCGGACTGGCGGCACTTACGGGGGTTGCTTTGTGCGCAGCGGCGATTTTCCCGCAAATGGCATCCATTTTTGCCAGCAGCCGCACCTCAGGGGCAAGGGAATATATTATTGAAGAAGCATTTTCTGCCAATTACACAGACCTGTCCTTAATATTTGCGGGATCCAAGGAGGATCAGTCATTGGGTACGGCGTTGGCTCCGCTTGTGATCATTTTTATTATTATAAAGGGTGCGCCTGCTGCTTATAAGCTGCTTATGGGACTGTGCGCATTGGGAATATATTACCCTGTATTTTCTGCTGCTTTATGCACGTTTTCATATATTGAACACCGCTGGGCATTTGCTATTATGCTGCTGGGAGCATACGGCGCTGCTTATGTTATCGAGAATTTCCATAAAACCGATATTTCCGACAGGGTATTAGCGGGAGCGGGTCTTATTATATATGCATTCTGCAGCGATTATATGACGGCTTTTGCTGCTGTGCCCGCACTGATAATATATCTTTTACTTGTAAATATCCCGCCTTTGCGGCGTGGTATAGACCGCTTGATCACGGCATTTGACCAAAAGCGGAAATATATTTCGGATATAATGCTTTTTCTGCTGCTCATAATGTTCAGCATTGTTCTTATTGTTATAAACAATGAATACTACACATATCTTACAATAATTATCCTCCTTGTGTCGTCGGTAATATCTCTGCTGGAAAACCGCGCATTGAAGGTAAAGTATTTGTTCACAATTGTGCCTGTCTTAATTTTGCCGTTTGTTATCAGATATACATATTACAGAATTTTGAGTATGGATGACGCACCGCCGTCCGAGATGCGGAGGATAGCTGTTCTGGAAGAAATTCGGGATAAGGATATGGCAGAGGGAGATGAAATAGTCCGCTTTGAATCCTGCAATGTGAATGAACATTATAATATAGGCTTTTCAAATAATCTTGCTTCCACAAGTGTTTTTGTGAATATGTTTTCCGGGAGATTTTCCCGAATGCTTGAGGAGGCGGAGTTCGATTTATGGTGTCACGGTACTATAAGCTCAATGACAGATTTTGGACAGCGGCTTCCTTTTATGGCGGTTATGGGTGTTGACTACATTCATACCGAGAAGACACTGTCGGAGGCTGAGGAATCACCGGAAGATAAAAGCTCGGGTTCCAAGTTTGTTCCTTTTACCTTTGAGCATTATATGGAATATGAAGCGGACGGTATATTAAATAATGTTTACAAAAATAAATTTTCGCTGCCCTTTGGCTTTACCTATGATAAGGTCGGCAGCCAAAAAGAGAGGGAAGGGCTTAACGGAGCTGATTACAGCATAAATATGATGTACAGCGCAGGGCTGGATGATGAGTATATTACAGGTGAAACGGTGCAGCCTGTAAGCTTTGAAGTTCCCTACAGCATGACAAGCGAGGTTGTCCGTTATGATGAGGGTAGAGATATTGCTTATACCTTATACACCATTATCCCTGATGAGCCAATATCAAACGGAGAGGTTTACATTACAGTAAGCGGCATTGATGTTGACAGCAATCTGTTTGGAGGCATCGTAGCTGAGGTAAACGGAAATGGACAGCAAATTATAGGTGATTTTGGCGGCTCATTTTACACAGAGAATTATAACTGGGCCACCTCTCAGGATAGTTACACCATTACATGTTCTACTTTTGAGGAAGAGATAAAAAGGATAGAGATAAATCTTTCCTGTGAATTTGACAGTATTCGGCTGACTATGCTGCCCTTGAATGACTATATACAGCAGTTTGAGGAGCTTTCGGAATATACTTTGCAAAATACGGTTTTGGGTGCGGATGAGATCACCGGAAATATTGCCGTTCCCGATGAGCGTATTCTTTGCTTGCAGCTTCAGTTTGACAAGGGATGGAAAGCCTATGACAACGGCGAACCTATAGAAATAATCCCTGTAAACGGCTTTATGACCGGGCTGAGGCTTTCTCCGGGAGAGCATGAGATAAGACTTGTTTACCGGGTGCCTTGGCTTATGCCGGGGATCGGAGTTTCTGCTGTTACGGTTGTTATTTTGTTGGGCGTATGGGCTGTAGGCAGGAAAAAGAAACTTTCGGCAGTCGACGGCATTTCGGAAAATCCTGACATTTCGGATGCTGAGATCGTTTTGGAAGTTTTGGAAAATGAAAGCATTTCGGAAAATTCCGAAAAAGTCAACACTGCCCGAGGGGACGGTGCAGATTTGAGCGATAACGATAAAAATTAATTGGGTTATTGGGAAAATAAAAAGGCCTGTCTCCGAATTTCGGGACAGGTCTGTATTTTTAAGCCCTCAGAATAATATCCAAAGCTTCTTTGGGGGTCGAGGCTATTATGCGGGCGCCTGCGTTTATCAGGGTCTGTCTGTCACGAAATCCCCAGTCAACGGCAATGATGTCCAGATTTGCGTTGACGGCGGTCATAACGTCAACCTCGGAATCGCCTACATAAACAGCTTGCTTGGAGGGGATATTCAGTGTCCTTAGAATGGCGTTTACTGCATCGGGAGCAGGCTTTTTGCGAATGCCCTCTCTTTCGCCTGCCACTTTGTCAAAGAGACCGGGAAAGAAATCTTTGCAAAGCGCCTGAACGGCATAGTCCGCCTTGTTGGACACCACGGCGGTAAAAAAGCCGTTGGCTTTAAGAGATTTCAGCATATCCCCAATGCCCTCGTAGGGTCGGGTGTTGTCGGTGCAGTGGAGCTTGTAGAATTCGGTAAAGCTTGTATGAACTTTGTTTGCGGCTGTTTCGTCTGTGCCGTTGGGTACGGCTCTTTCAATAAGCCGTTTTATGCCGTTGCCCACGAATGCCCGCACCTCATCAAGAGTTCTTTCGGGAAAATTATTTTCCGAAAGGGCATGGTTAAGGGCATTTCTCAGATCGTCAAGGGTATACAGAACAGTGCCGTCCAAATCGAAAATTACCAGTTTATATTTCACAATAAATTCTCCTTAAAAATGAGCGTTTAAAAGTGAGCATATGCTCCCTCGGTCTCCACCGGGGCGCAGGTGAGAAAATAATCCTTATCTTTTGTAAAGCCGTTTTCCGTGAGGATATTTTTTACGGTTTCCTCGGCTTTTTGGGGAGTGTTGTTTTCCTGTGAAATATGCCCCAGAATTATCCGTGAAACTCCCCCGGAAACAAGCTCTGCCGCCAGCTTGCCGCTGTCGCTGTTTGAAAGGTGACCTATTTCCGAGCGTATACGCTGCTTAAGCTCTGCGGGATATCCTCCCTCGCGAAGCATTTTTTCATCGTAATTTGCTTCCAACAGAACGGCGTTTGCACCATTTAAAGCTTTTCTCACCTCTTTGGTAACTACTCCTAAATCGGTGCAGGTACAGCAGCATTCGCCGCTGTCAAAATCCATGCGATAGCCGCAGGGGGATGCTGCATCGTGTGAGGTGGGAAAGGGTGTAACGCTGATCGAACCTATTTTTACGCTGCCGATTATATCACGTGCTTTGGAAAAGATCATATCCTTGTCATAGAGAATGTCAAGTGTTGTGCTGTTGGCAAAAACCGGAAGCCCGGTTTTTTTTGTGGTTACTGCCAGCCCTTTGATATGGTCGGAATGTTCATGGGTTATGAAAATTCCCTTGACAGCGCTCATCGACAGCCCCGACAGCTCCATTGCGGCGCAGAGCCGTTTGTAGGAAACGCCGCAGTCAATAAGTATGCCCTCCTCGGTGCTGCCTATGTATGTACAGTTTCCTTTGCTGGAGGAAAAAAGGGGGTAAATCCTTGGCATATGTAAAAGTCCTTTGCTGTAAATTTTCTTTGATATATTTTTCACGGATATAGTCCCTGACTGCTCCAATGTCGGGAAATTCCCGATAAAAAGGAAAACCGTCCGTATCGCCTTCTGCGAACGCTGCTTACAGCCCCGAATCATGACCGTCAACAGGTACTTTATCGGAGTTTCTGATAGCCACTAAGGTAAAGCTTTCGCCGCGCTTCTGCACTACATATTCCGCATATTTTTCAGGCTTGGGAGCCTCGTCGGAGGTGAGTGTGAGCCAGGCGGGAGTAGGGGAAACATAGCCGACGGTAAGGGTATAGCTTTCGCCTACCTTGGAAATTTCCTCAATATATGGGGAGTAGGTAAAATATTTAGGATTTTCGGGAATGCGGTAGGAGCCTATTTCCTCGTCATAGTAAAAGGAAACGTCCACACTCGCAATGGTGGTATGGGTAAGGGAAAGACCCGAGCCGAACAGCTTTGCGGCGTGTTGTTCCACGTCCACCTGAGGGACTATTATATAGTCGAAGTCCATATCGTACTTGCTTTTATCCTCAAAGAGAATAATATCCCACACGGCAGCCGAAATAAGGGTCTCGTTCTTCAGCTTTGCGGTCTGGTCAAAGGGGGGAGGATCGCATATGACAACGGGGTAGATGAATTTTGCAAATTCGTTCTTCTGGTCGGTATTGTCAACGATATTTTCTATGCGGTGCTTGACAAAGGTGACAGAGGATACCAGCCCTATAGCGGACAGCACAATAACAATCAGCCCCAGCACAAAATGAAAGGCGGAGGGCTTGCGGGCTGTCTTTGGGGCGGAGGGGGAGTCCATTTCGGAAAGCTCGTTTATTTCGGATATATCCTCCTCAAAGGCGGAATCCAGCATATTTTTGAGTTGGCCGTTGTAGGGTTCGTTTTTTTGGGAGGGGGTGTTTGAATTATTCTTCATTCGCTGTTGTTCCTTTCGGGGCGGTTTTATAACCGTGTATGCGGAACGTTATTCTCTTATCTGTCCGCTGCCGTCAATGAGATATTTGTTGGAGGTAAGCTCGTAAAGTCCCATAGGTCCTCTGGCGTGGAGCTTCTGGGTGGAAATTCCTATTTCCGCACCCAGTCCGAACATTCCTCCGTCTGTAAAGGCTGTGGAAACATTTACATAAACGCAGGCGCTGTCTACCTCACGCTTGAATCTCTCCGCATTTTGCAGATCATTTGTGACAATGCATTCCGAGTGGCCTGTGGAATATTTTGCAATGTGGTCTATCGCTTCGCCCACGTCCGAAACGACCTTTACGGAAATTATATAATCAAGGAATTCCGCTGCATAGTCCTCTTCGGTAGCGGGTATCACGCAGTCTCCGAGAATTTTTGCAGTTTCCTCATCTCCCCGTATCTCAACCGAATGCCCGTCAAGCTTTGCTTTAACAGCAGGCAGGAATTTTTCCGCAATGTTTCTGTGGACAAGCAGGCTTTCCGCTGCATTGCACACGGAGGGACGTCTGGTTTTGGCATTGTCGGTAATGGAAACAGCCATATCTATATCGGCGTTTTCGTCAACGAAAATGTGGCAGTTTCCCGTGCCCGTTTCGATAACGGGTACGGTGGCATTCTGTGTAACAGACTTTATAAGCCCTGCGCCCCCTCGGGGAATAAGCAGGTCGAGGTATTTGTCCGCTTTCATCAGCTCTGTTGTAAGCTCTCTGCTTGTATCGTCCATAAGCTGGATAATGTCTTTGTTAAAGCCTGCCTTCGCCACTGCCTCCCGCATTATTTCGCTGATTATTTTATTGGAATGGTATGCAGCTTTGCCGCCCCTCAAAATTATAGCATTGCCTGTTTTAAGGCAAATGGCGGCGGCATCCACGGTAACGTTGGGGCGGGCTTCATATATCATTCCGATAACGCCCATAGGAACTCTGATCTTGGTTATCCTCATACCGTTGGGGCGCACAGAGCCGCTGTCGGTCTTGCCCACAGGATCCTCAAGAGCTATAAGCTCTCTGACAGCAGACGCTATCCCCTCGATACGGCTTTCGTTTAACATCAGCCTGTCCTGCAATGAGGGTGACATACCGCTTTCCGCTGCTGCTTTAAGGTCAAGAGCGTTTGCGGAGATTATCTTGCCCGCATTTTCTGTAAGGCTTTCGGCAATTGCCTCCAGTGCGGCGTTTTTTTCATTTGTTCCTGCGGTGGCTATGGATTTTTTTGCTTCCAGAGCACGCATTCCAAGTTCATCAATATATGACATCAGAGTCATTCCTTTCAATAAAGATATGTATTTACTGCCCGCTTATTCCCTTGGCGATATTGAGCTTTTTAAACGCTCTCATAAGCACGTCACGGCGGGTGATTATTCCCGAAAACATTCCTCGGCTGTCCACCACGGGGACGAAATTCTGCTCAATGATACGGGCAAAAAGGGTATCTATATCTGCGTCGATAGGTACAGGTTCAAAGCGTGTGCAGGAGGCAAGGTCGGCAACCGTAAGGTTTTCCGATTCCAAGAGTCCTGCGCCGTTGCTTTCCAGCAGCCTGTAAAGAAAATCCCGCTCGCTGACTACTCCAAGGTACACTCCCTCACGGTCTATAACGGGCACTGCCGTATAGCCGCCCTTGATAAACTCCTTCAGACCCTCCTCTGCGGAAAGGTCACCGTATATAAACGCCACTGCGCTTTTGGGTTTAAGTAACATTGCTGTATTCATATTTGAAAAAGCACCCCTCGGAAATTATTAATTGTTTTCGTAGCCGTAAAGTGAGATCCGCTCAAATCCGTCAAGCAGGCTGTCCATATACTTAAAGGCCAGTCCCGTTCCTCTGGCAACGCAGCGGATTGGGTCATCGGCGGCAAAGGTCTTTACGCCTGTTTCCTTTTCGATAAGCTTGTCCAGACCGCCTATGAGTGCGCCGCCTCCCGTAAGGATTATGCCCTCGGTGTGGATATCCCCGGCAAGCTCGGGGGGAGTTTGCTCCAGAACGTTCTTCACCTCGTTGCAAAGCTCGTTTGCTATGTCGACCACTGCCTTGTAAATATCGTAATCGTAAAGCTTGACCTTGGCGGGCAAGCCCGTTACAAGATTGCGCCCTTTGACGGACATTTCCCTGCTGCCGTCGGGGTCAAAGACGTTTGCAAGGGTAATCTTGGCGTTCTCGGCGGATTTTTCCCCTATAAGCACGCGGTATTTGCTTTGAACGTATTTGATTATGGCAGCGTCTATTTTATTTCCCGCAAGCTTTACAGAGCTTTTCACCACAATGCCGTTCATGGAAAGCACGGCAATATCGGTAGTGCCGCCGCCTATATCCACCACCATGCGTCCCTTTGCTCCGGATATGTCATATCCTGCGCCCAAAAGCGCCGCCACGGGTTCTTCGATAAGGTACACCTTCTGCGCCCCCGCCTGTCTTGCAGCCTCAATGACCGCACGACTTTCCACATCTGTGATAAGTGAGGGCACGCACATAACTATCCTCGGCATGAGCATCTGCCTGCTTGTTACCCTGTGGATACACTCTTTTATAAGGCTTTCCGCCATATCATAGTCGGATATTACCCCATCCGACAGGGGTCGGATAACTGCGATATATTCGGGAGTCTTTCCTAGCATTTTATATGCATCCATGCCCACTGCCGTTATTTCCCCCGATTTTTTATTGAAAGCTACCACCGAAGGCTCGTAGAAAACTACTCCCTTGCTGCCCATGGTGATCATTATATTTGCTGTTCCCAGATCTATGCCAATGTCCATTGTACACCTTGACCATTTTACCTTCCAGATTATTAGAGGCAGAAGTTTTCAAAAGGCAAGAAGCAAGAGTCGGTTGATTTTATCCGTGACCCGTTGACCGATCAGAAAATGAGAATAGGAGATTTTTCCTGCACGTGAAAATACACTGCCTTTTTTATAATACCATATTTGCCGATTTTAGTCAAGGGCTTAATTTGTTTTTTAACGGAAAATTTTCCGAAAAAAACCACACCTGTCCGCAGGAAATTTTTCCTTGGAACAGATGTGGAGCTTCAAGTAAAAGCCGGAGAGTATCTTCAAAAATGCTCTTGCTTCTTGCCTCTATACGGCCATAGCCTGCGAGCCGCTTGTGCTGCATTTGTAAACAGTTCCCTCAGTATCGGTATAATATAGCGTCTCGCCGATTATGCACAGATTTTTGGCGTCCGCTTTGACAAGCTGCCTGTAGCCGCTGCCGTCAAGGTTTATTTTGCAAATGGACTTTTCCTTGCCCGAGGAAGTGTTTTCGGTTTTTACAAAGTATATCTTTTTTTCCGATATCGCTATGGAGCTGCAGCCCGAGTTGTAAATTTTCTTCACATTCGTGCCGTCGGGGTTCATGGTGTAAATGCCGCTGTTATCGCCGTAATAAAGCTTGCTGCCGTCAGTGGTAACGCAGTTTGCGGGGGAGGTGGTGATGTTGTATTCTATTTCGTCGCTGATACTGTAGATAAGCCCGTCCACACCACGGTAAACTATCATATCCGCAGCGTAGGCGGGGCTTTCCGCTTTTCTGCCGCCTATTTCTCTTGCGGAGGAATCATCGGTATTCATGATAAGGGTGTGATATTCCGACTTTGAAACATCCTGCAGGCTGAGGAAAAGACTGTTTCCCGAGGCGGCAAGGGCGCAGATTTCCAGCCGTCTGCTGTCGTAAATGCCGCAGGCGGTGCGGTAGGAGGTCATTCGCCAGAGACCGCTGCCGTCGGGATCCATTCGGTAAATATCCGATCCCGAGGCAAAGTACAGCTTGCCGTCACGGACATTAAGGAACTTAGCGGAAAGATCGCTTATTTTCTTTTTGGAATTGTTACCCGGGTTCACGGTATAAATGCCGTCGGAGAGACACAGGTAATGAGTGCTGTCCAGCTCTGCCGCAATTCCGCCGTTTGACATATTGGCAGGGTTGTTGCCAAGCTTGTAATCGGGCGTTATCAGCTTTGCCTTGTAGCTTTTGCCGCCCTTGACGGCTGTTACCATATATTCTGCGTCAAGTGCGCTGTTGCGGACGGTGAGGGAGGCGTATGTATCGGTGGTTTCCTTGACCTTTTTGTATTTGCCCGAAGATTTAACGTAAACGCAGTATTTTTCCGCATTTTTAACAGCTTTCCAGGAAAGATATTTGCGGGCAAAATACGCTGTTGTGGAATAGCCGGGGTTAATTGAAGAAAATTCCCCGGAAACCTGATAGGGGAGCGTTGCTGTAATGCTTGCTCCGGGGTAGGCGGCAAGATCATTCACATTTACGGTGTAGGTAAGGTAATTGTTGCCGTCGGCGCTTTTGTAGTAGAGACGGTTTTCGTAAGCACCTATAAATTTGGATATGCTGCCGCTGTAGCCTGCCACTCTGCGGTCAATGCACTGAGTGCCCGCAAGTCCCTTTGCGGTGTACACGTCAATGTTGCTTTCGATTAACCCTGAGTTGCTGAAATCCGCATGACAGATGTAGGGCAGATAGATATTTCCCTTGTCAAGATATACCCCGTAGCAGTCGTTGTACATACCGTCAATCAGCTTTTCGGTGACCGAGCCGTCGGTTTTTGTGCGGAATGCGCCTCCGGTAAGGGCGGGATTGCAGTAATATACCCAGTCCCCCAAAACCTGCATATGTACAGCGCTTTGCATACTGAGCCTTGCAAGCCCCGTGCCGTCCGAGCGCACACGGTAGGGTCTGCTAACATCATTTTTGTTGGAGTAGTAAACCCACTCCGCAGCCGCCGAGCTTGTGGGGGAAAATGCTGCTGTTATGCTTATTGCCATAATAAGGGCAATAAAAATCGTCAATATCTTTTTCATTTTATTGGTTCTCCGTTTTCTTTTTATTTGCGTATCTACAGCCTATGCTGTATTTTTTATTATTATGATTTTCAGTCAAGATCGGTATAAAGCACATGCTTCCCGCAGTGCAGACATTTTAACAAATATCCTCCTATACTGCTTTCGCCGCGCATATCCCGTTTTATGATATCTAAGTCTGCCACATTAATGCTTTTATCAAAGGTTTCCTCAATTTCCTTTTCAATGCCCATTTCTTCGATATCCGTCCAATCCACGTACCCTATAAATGCGCAGTAATCATTGCAGTGAGCAGGCCAATAAGACTCTTGCCGGCTATGGTAACCGGGAGTGCGGCGGACAAGCTCATCAAGCTTTGCAGGATCGGAAACTTCTCCCGCATTTGCCGGGTCTTGAAACTCACCGTTAAACTTTTCTGCCGCTTTACCGCTTGAGATACATTCCGGACATATAACATTAACCTTTTCCACTTTTGTGTAAAAGGGAGAGCAATACCAAATATCGGTAAGCTTTTCACAGCACCGGCACTCCTGCGGCTCGCCTTTTTCAAACGCCCCGGTTTTTATGGGATCGGGGTGATATTTAAATGTCGGTATCAATTCAAGGCCTCCTTTAAAAAGTTTTTTTCAGTCCGCAGCTTTAGGAAGCAGCGCCGATCAAATGGGTTCGTCTGAATATCTTCCTTTGATCGGCGCCGTTTCGGCAGCAAGCATTCAAATTTTAGTCATGAAGCTTTCTCTTGTCAATGACTCTTACAGCCTTGCCCTCGCTGCGGACAATGGATTTGGGCGGCAGCAGATGAACCTTGGGGCTTATGCCAAGCATGGTCTTGATAGCCGAGGCAAGGGATTTTTCCATTGCGGGGACATCGCTTACATCCGTACCCTCGGGGGCTTCCACGTTAATGTCGAGGGTGTCCGAGTTGTTCACTCTGTCAACCTCGATCTGATAATTGGGAGTATAGCCCTTTTCAATAAGTACGGTCTCTATCTGGGAGGGGAACACGTTCACACCTCGGATAATGAGCATATCGTCGCTTCTGCCCATGGGCTTTGTCATCTTGATAAGGGTACGTCCGCAGGAGCATTTTTTGCGGCTGAGCACGCAAATGTCACGCGTTCTGTATCTCAGCAGGGGGAATGCTTCCTTGGTAATGCTTGTAAATACAAGCTCGCCCTTTTCGCCCTCGGGGAGCACCTCGCCTGTTTCGGGGTTGATTATCTCGGGGATAAAGTGATCCTCGTTAATGTGCATACCCGTCTGTTCGCTGCATTCAAAGGACACGCCCGGACCGCTGGTCTCGGTAAGTCCGTAAATGTCGTAAGCCTTTATGCCAAGGAGCTTTTCAATCTCACGGCGCATTTCCTCCGTCCAAGGCTCTGCACCGAAAATTCCCGCTTTGAGCTTGATATCGTCGGGAGTGTAGCCCATATCACGCAGAGTCTCGCCTATATATGCCGCATAAGATGGAGTGCAGCAAAGGATAGTTGAACCAAGGTCACGCATGAACTGAATCTGCCGCTCGGTATTTCCCGAGGACATTGGCAGAGTAAGGCAGCCTACCTTGTGGGAACCGCCGTTAAGCCCGGGGCCGCCTGTGAAAAGTCCATAGCCGTAGCACACCTGGCAAACGTCCTCATTTGTGCCGCCTGCCGCAACTATTGCACGGGCGCAGCACTCTTCCCAAAGGTCAAGGTCATTCTGGGTGTAGAACGCCACTACACGCTTGCCTGTAGTTCCGCTGGTGGACTGGATACGAACGCAGTCCGCAAGGGGCTTTGCCAGAAGGCCGTAGGGATATGCCTCACGCAGATCGTCCTTTGTTAAAAACGGCAGCTTGTATAAGTCCTCCGTGGACTTTATATCCTCCGGTTTAACGCCCTTTTTGTCCATCAAATCCCTGTAATAAGGCACGTTTTCATAAACGTGCTTCACCTGTGCCACAAGGCGCTCGTCCTGGATCTTCTTCATATCCTCCCGGGACATACATTCAATTTCTTTGCTGCGGTAATTTTCCATTTGTCTTAAAACCTCCATTAATTTTTTTCGGGTTTGCAATAATTACTTTTATTATACCATATATTTCTTTTATTTGCAAGAATTTTTTATACTTACGTGCAATTCTTAACAATTAATTAATATTTTGGGGAAAATGCTTTTTGGTGAAGGGATTTGATAAGAAATGTATTGCAAGGATATGTAAGTGTTGAATAAAAATATATGATATTATTTATGCAAATTGCTAAAATTCTGTAAAACACTAAAAATTTAAGATTTTCTGCCGATATAGTAAATAAGAGTGTCTTTATTCATTTGCTGTATCATTATAAAATATTAAAAAAAAGGCGGGATAATATGAACGTTACAATAGTTAATGCGGCGGACAGTAATGTTTTCAGATCATTAAAGGAGATCACTGCCAACAAGCCCACATTCGAGGTAGACCTTGATATGATAAAAAATGCCCCTGCATTCACGGGGGTAACACAGGTAAACGTGGCTCCCCCCGTTTTGGCGGCAAATAACCGCGATACCTTTGAGAAAAGCGCCGAAGATGAGCTTACGGTCGATACGGAAGAGGTCATGGACTATGAAAGCAGCCTTGATTTCAAGATAAGCGCAGGAATGACAAGAGAACAGCTTGCCACTCATTTCGGTGATCTGGGTAAGAAGCTTGACGAGGAGTATGCTGCGGGAAAATATACCGAGGACGAGTATAACGACCTTAATTCCGAACTTATGGAGTCTTACGACAACGCCATTACCCGCTGCGAGCGCAGGGCTGCGGCGGCCGAGGTAGACAAGGCAGAGATGCTGCAAAAGCAGGCGGAGACCATGGAAGTGAACACCCGTAGGCGCAGAGGGTGGAGCAATATTGAAAAAATCCTGGCGGGCATGGGTGTTGAGATAAAGGATAGCTTTGAGAACTGCCGTGAAAGGGAAACGCTGGATATGGGCGAGCTCGGTCAGATAATCCATGAACTTACCGAGTCCCTTAAAAACGGGCCGGACGAAGATTATACGGGTGAGAAAATGACTCCCGAGCAGCAGCGCAATGAGGATATTAAGGCAATGATAGCCCGCAGAGAGCGCTTGACCGATGAGTTTGTTGCCGAAAACATCAACACAGACAGGGATGCCATGGTGAGCATGATGAACACTGTAAGGCAGGGTGGCGAGCTTTTGGGCGGCAGAGACGAGATATACGGCGAAAAGCAGGCGCAGACCTGGTTTGTTGAGGGTTACACACCGCTGCCCAACGATCTTGTCGAATATATGAAGCTGAACCCGTATATGTAAAATAATGCAAAAGGTGTGATAATATGAATATTACAAGCATGAGCGGGGCGGAACTGTTCCGCACAATAATGGGAAAAGAGCCTTCAAAGTCTGCTATTGAGGTTATCAAGGAGTCTGCCAACTGGAAAAAAGAAGCAGAGGCTGAAAAGGCAGAGATCGCAAAGGGTGGTAATAATAAAATAGGCGTCAGAGACACGTTCACACGTTCCGAAGAGATCGAGCCGAAAACGGATAGCTTTGACAATTTTATGGAGTATGATCGTGCGCTCATAGGCCCGGAATATACCAAGGAGCAGATCGCTACCTATTACGGCGATATGGCAAAGCGGCTGGACGAGGCGTATGCTGCGGGAAAATTTACCGAAGAGGAATATAAAGAGCTGAATGACGGGATAATGGAGCACTTTGACAAGGTCATAACACAGTGCGAGCGCAGCGTGGCTCGCAGGGAGGTCACAATAGCAGAGCGTAATCGGAGAAATCTGGAGTATAGGGAAATGCTTATGAATCGCTTCAGACAATATAAATTCAGAAAATTCCTTGAAAGTCTGGAGCCTTACGACGAGGATGCAGATGAGCTTACCGGGGAGGAGACAAGTCAGTTCATGAAGCTTGTAGAGGTAATGAAAAAGGCAGAGAAAGATAAGGAGGAGGATGGAGAAAGCGATAAAATGTACTCCGAGGAAGAGGATGATGAGGATATGAACCCCCGGTACAAGAACTTTGACCCGGAGGTAAGGCGGTGGCTGACGTGGGTCGATAAGCAGGTGAACGTGTTTGTGTCCAAGTACTGCCGAAACGACAGAGCGGCATTGCGGAATATGGTGGAGACTGTACGCCATGGCGGAGAGCTTCCCGGGGGCAGGAGCAGGGTTTCCAGCACTCGGAATTGGGCTACCTGGTTTACCGACGGGTATGTGCCCAAGGTCTACTTCTGATATGAAACATTACGGTCGGGAGGCATGCTCTGCCTCCCCTTTTTTTATTTTCAAATAATTTCCTCTTATTTTTTTGCGGCGGCGAGACAGAATATTACTGCGGGCATTTTAATGAAACGCCGATGATACCGCCCTTGTTTAAAGTCGGTCTGATCGTGGTTTCCTTAATTTTGCGGCGCAAATAAACAGTAGAGGAAGTTTTAAACAATGTCTAAGAATTCTTCAATCAAATGCGATGTTACCAGCTGCAAGCACAACCTTGGCTCGGAGCATTACTGCTCTCTTGACTGCATCAAGGTAGGCACTCATGAGGCTAACCCCACCGTTCCCGAGTGCACAGACTGCCTGTCCTTTGAGAAGAAGTGCGGTTGTAACTAACGTTACGGCAACTGAAATCACATCGAATCAACCGTGACGTTCGGTCATAATTAAAAAAGCATTTTCACAGTAAAAATGGGACTTAGCTTTTAAAGCTAAGTCCCATTGAATTTTTATATTTGCATTGCAAAGAGGGATTATTCTTCCTCATCATCGAAATCTACTGCCTGCATAAGCTGATTCCATGTGTTGTTTACACTCTGAACGCATTCGCAGTACTTTTCGGAAATCATTTCCTTTGGAATGCCAAGCTCGTCCGCCAACTCATTCATCTTCTTCCAGTTGGCGTTTTCATAGCAGATGACAGTGTCGTAAAGCATACCCGCTCTGCCCTCGTGGGATATGAGCGCTGCTTTGATCTCTTCACCAATGGGTATCTGCTTGAGCACATCCGCCAAGGGAACCTGCATAAGCTTTCCGAGTGTGGAGAACATTCCCATAAGATATGCCTCCGAGCGGGAAATAGGCATACCGTCCGCAAATTCCACAAGCTCCGCACAGAAATTTCCTCTCAGGAACGAAAGCTTGATAAGCTCATCGGGCATTGAACCGTCATCGGTTTTGAAGCTGAGCAGATAGATCCACTGCTTGAGCTGCCCCAGACCAAGTATTACCAGCGCTTGCTTAACGGATTTTGCTCTGTTACGCAGTGCAAAATAAGCGGAGTTTACGAGCTTTAACAGAGAATACGTAAGAGAAACGTCTCTGGACACTATCTCTTCTATCTCGTCAATATCAGGCTCGTCCTTATTTACAGCAGTCATAAGCAGCATAAAGTTGCCCTGCATGATTTTTGCTTTCTGCAGCGCAGCAGGCAGCCTTTCGGAAACATAGCTTCCCTGGAAGCCTACACAGCCGTAAAGCTTTGCCTTGTCGTAAGCCTCGGCGCAGTCGATATTGTAAGCGATCATTTCCTTGTTGAAAGATGTGCCTATTCGTATAACATTCTCCAAGGACGGGTCGGTGTAATTTTTGAAATTGACCTTTATGTAGTCCACAATATCCAGCACACCGAAAAATCTGGGGGCAAATTCAAAGTCAATTACTGCGATCTTATACCCTGCCTGCTTGAATTTTGTTATCAGCGGGTGGGACATGGGGTTGGTGATAAGGGTATCCTCAATTTGGATAACAAGCTTTGAGGTGTCGAACATTTTAGGAATGTTCTTTACCAACAAGTTTCTGGTAAAAGTTATATAAGCGGTTTTCCCGCCGATAAAGCTTTCGCTGTCCATGGAGGAGAGAAAATTCTCAATAGCGTTTGCTGCGGCAGTATCGTCCGCCTGCCACATCTCAACCTGATCGTCTGCATACAGGATCTCATAGCCCATAGCTTTCTGATCTCTGTTCATAATGGTTTGTCTGACAATATAAGGCTCCATAACGGCTCTCCTTTAGAATTAATGTTTAATGGGTAATATTACCCTGCAACTCCCTGTTTTTGGCTGCACAGGCAGCGACTTTTCGGGTAATTTTCAGTGCAATTGTATGCTTTGTATAAATTTTAAGCATACCAATATCATTCTTTATATATTATAACATATTTGGAAAAAAATTTCAACACCTATAAATCAATTTAAGGTAATTTTTCAAGGCATTTTTTTGTGCATTTTGTACAAAATAAAAAACAGTCTAAAAGTTTTTTGCAGCACATAAAAAGGGGAGCGCCGCGCACAAGCGGCAATCTCCCCCGAAAAAGCTCTTGTAACGCCTTCTCACCGGGTAAATTTATCTGCGCCTTGATGTGTTCCTGCGCTTGCTGTCGATATTTTTCTTAATATCGCTCATGCGTTCATCGGAGCTGGCTTTGAATTTGTTGATCATATCCTCAAAGGCCGATTCGGGCGTTGGGGGTTCTTTCGGAGCTGCTTTTTCGTTCGGCTTGCGGCCTTGGCTGTTCTTGCTGCCGCTTTGTCCGCCGCTGCGGCTTTGTCCGTTCGGACGGCTTGCGGGAGCTTTTTTGGGCGGCGGGGGAAGCGCCTTTTTTATGGACAGGGAAATCTTCCCCTCATCGGAAATACTAAGCACTTTTACCTTTACCTGCTGCCCCTCCGTAAGGTGATCCTTTATTTCGTTTACAAATGTGTTGGCAACCTCGGAAATGTGCACCATTCCCGTTACCTTCGGCTCAATCTCCACGAATGCTCCGAATTTTGTAATTCCCGTTACCTTGCCCTCGTAAATTTTTCCTACCTCCGGCTGCATAAGTACAATAAACCCTTTCCTCATATTCCTTGATTTTTGATCCGTTGAGCGTCCGCTGTTTGCGGAAGCTGCGGATCTTTTCAAAAGCAGGACAGATAAGTCCTGCCAATTTGATCTATAAAGCTTTTAAGGTCTGTCAGCTTCTTGTGGTGTCGTAAAATCTTCTTTCGTCCGGGTAAGCATAGCCCAGCTTTTCGGTGGCGATACGCTCCATGTATGTGCGCTCATCTTCCTCCTCAAGTATGCTTTCGTAGCTTGCATTTTCCGCCTCCAAAGCAGCAGCCTGCTGCCGTAGAAGCTCCAACTCCTCCTGCTTTTCGTTAAGCTCCGCCTTGTCACCCAGAATCGAGATGAGACAGGCTATGAACATAACTGCCAACAGCGGGAGACTCAGATACCCGATAAGAGGGCGGCTTCGCCTTTGCTTTTTCTTATATGCTTTTATCAGCGCCGTTTTCGCTGCGCGCCGTTCTTTATCCTCCGACATTTATAAAAAACCTCCGCTTAATATTTTGGTTTGAGGCATTAAGTATTTTGCCGCACCGCTGTCCGGCGGGGCAAATCATTTCCCATAGTGTTCTGCACGCCCATGGGCAGTTTAGCATATGATCATCATAAAAACACAACATATTTATTCTATTTCATTATACACTTTTATGCAGTTTTTTTCAAGTCCTTTTGGAAATTTTCTTTATTTTCTTTGTGCTTTTTGGCATTAAATACAAATTTCTCTTTTATTCTTCGCGAAACTTTGGTGAATATTTTTTTAATAAATTTTCCGATGCGGACGAGAATTTTATTTAATATTCTGTACAGTCTGTCAAATATGCCGTGAAAGATACCCATGACTACTGTTCCTACAGTCATGAGATAAATAACGCCTCCCAGAAAAGCTCCCACCCAGTAATATCCCCTGACCTCTCCACCCGCAAAAAGCAGGGAGAAAACATATATGCCGAAGCCGCAAATGCAGAAGAAAATAATATCTCCCACTGCCGTAGCCACGCTGCCTTTAAGGGGAGGCAGCAGCACACGCAAGGCTCTGAAAACGTCAAACAGCACTCCGAAGCAGCCTCCCATGACCACCGACAGCAAGAAAAGCTCCGTCTGCTCCGCCACAGTAAAGAAGGCTTCCGTTTCTATTTCCTCCAAAAGCCGCAGCAATGTTTGAGGATCTGCATTCATATCCTGCCGTCATTCCTTTCTTATTCTTGAATTTTCGGTGAAAATTATGTTGATCTTTTATTTTGTGATCTTCCCGAAAATGCTCATAGGCCCTGTGACCTTGCTGTCGCCGTACTGTATCGAGGATATTTCTCCCTCGATCACCATATCTCCGGTTTCCACCGAAAGGGAGCTGACCCGCAGATCCTTTCCCTTGACCAGCAGTTCACCCAGGCAGGTGTACAAAAGCACCTTTCCCTCATCGAATTTATCCGTGTCTGTAACGCCTGTGATAGTGAGCGTCCTACGGTTTATAAGCTTCAGGGTCTGTTCCGTTTCCACGGTATTTTTGTCCTTTTGCTCCTTGTTGTTCATATAAAGCCTCCCGATAAAAAATCATATATAATATATAGTATATTTTTCCGGAAAATATGCTGATAGAGGCTGGTCATTAGAAGTTGGGGACTAAATTGTTGGATTTATTAATAGAGGATATAATAACGTGAAATTGAAGCAATCCGAGAAAAAATTGCAGTTTACAAATCAAAGGTGTGGTCAGAGGCAAAATAGATGTTGAAAAAAGTCTATTAGTAAAATTTGATAAGCCGAAAGTTTGTCTTATCAAAACATATACAATAACAGATCCCACCAAAAATGCAGAAAAGCAGCTGTATAGATACTTTTTGTCTTGATAAATACAAAGCTGAAAATACAGCTTAACAGCAAAACAGTGAAAGCTCCTCCGCTTGTAAATACGGAAATAAAAGTACCGCTCCGTATCCACACGGGAAAATGGATAGCAAGAAACATCAGAGAATTGATAAAGACAGTAAAAAGCTTTTTCTTATCGTCAAGCACAGCATTCAGGAAAAGTCCCCTGAAAACCGTTTCCTCTCCGATACCGACGGAAAGAGCCTTTATTACTGTGCTTATCCCGAAGGATTCATTTATTGCAAGCCTGCCGTTTGCCGCATATTTGTTCACAATAATAAAAACCGAAAATAATAACATTATAGGGACAACTATTAGACACCTTTTGTTTAATGAATACATTTCATTTTTATTGATGAACATACTGCCGCTGAAATGAGAATGTATCAGTATTGCAGGTATGAGCCAGAGTATGAATTTGATATATACTTCTTTTGTAAATTCGTTCACTCTGAGTTTTGTTTTCAGGTACAGTTCTAACAAGCTCCAGAAACCGTAAAGTATAACGGCATAAATAATTAATGCTGTTCGCAAGTTTGGATTTGATCTCATTTATCTGTCCTCCTTGAAACCCGATTTTTTGCTTTGTCTATATTATGAGGTTATCCCTGCCGGTTTATTTTAGTGAAACCAATGAGGTTTTGTACGAAAGAAAAATGGCAAAATTTTCCTTGACAATTTTCGAGAAATTTGGTATAATAATTTTAGTACCTTTCAAGATAAGTGTTGATGTGCAGATATTTGTTAATTTTACGATTCCGCTGCTGCAGCTATATCGGGAATTACACAACAAAGCGAGCGATAATTATGGATATTAGCGGTATGGAATTCAAAAAGACCCTGTTGAATCAAATAAAAGATTATTTGGACGGCAAAATAACAAAGGAAGAGTACAGTATGATTTCGGAAGAGTTTTATTCCGAATATGCGGATACCTGTGATGATCAGCTGTTTCATGAGCGCTATTTAAATACTGTAGCAGATGCCTGTTTGTTTTATGTTGATGAACCGGCTGGCGTATTGTCTCCGGAAAAAATGGAAGAATTATTTTATCAATCATTAAGCGAGGCTTATGGGGAACTTCAAGACCTTTGACAGGTCGGCTTTCTTTTTTGAAAATTACGGACAGTCAGCTGAAATTCATTGCAGACGGCTGTCTGTTCAGACATTTTAACAAATGAACGGAAAAACAATTGTATTTATTTTAAAGTTTTAGGGAGGCGATATCCGGTGCCGGCATCATTGCTGATACTTGCAGCAGGTCTGGGGACACGTTTCAAAGGCGGAATAAAGCAGCTTACGCCCGTGGGTCTTTCGGGAGAGCTGCTTATGGAATATTCCGTTTATGACGCTGTGAATGCAGGCTTTGACAAGGTCATTTTCGTGACCCGCAGGGATATCGAGAGGCAGCTTCGCGAAAAGCTTGGCGATAAGCTTTCAAAGCGCATAGCGGTTGAGTATTGCTTTCAGGAGACTGCCCTGTCCGATTATACGGGCTTTTCGGAAATCCGCCGCAGCAAGCCCTGGGGCACTGTTCATGCCGTTCTTTCGGCGAAAGAAGCCGCAGGCAGCGATCCGTTTCTGATCGTCAACTCCGATGATTACTACGGCGGACAGGCTTACAAGAGCATTTACGATTTTTTGACATCTCCCGAAAGGAGTCCAAGCGAGCAGTGCATGGGCGGCTTTGTTCTTAAAAATACCCTGAGCGACAGCGGTACTGTCAACCGTGGCGTATGCGCTGTGGATAGTTTTGGCTGCCTTTCTTCGGTCAACGAGACCTACAGGATAAGCCGCAGTCCGGAGGGCAATATCTGCGGTGAACGCAGCGGCAGGCCTGTTGTTATTCCCGAAAACAGCCTTGTTTCCATGAATATGTGGGGGTTTGACTCAGTTATGCTTCAAAAGCTGGAGGATATTTTTCGTAATTTCCTTGAGAATTCCCGTGCGGAGGGTACGCTTGAAACGGCCGAATGTATACTCCCTATGGCTGTGGACAAGCTTATCGGGTCGGGGGAAATTTCAGTTAAGGTGCTGCCTACCGATGACAAATGGTTCGGAATGACATATATGGAGGATTTCGACAGCGTTTCCGAGGAATTCCGCCGTATGGCGGAGGACGGGAGATACCCGTCGCCGCTTTTCGGATAGGAGCAGATAAATTAATGTAAATTTATAAAAACGCCTTGCGCTTTGCAGGGCGTTTTAATATATCCAAATTTTGGTATAAGGTGAATATACCGCGCCGCTATATTATTTGCAGCAAGCAAAACTTCAGATACTCCGTTTCGGGCACAGCCGGGAGTATCGGGTGGTCGGGGGACTGCTTTCTTGTCTCAATAAGCCGCAGCCCTACACCTGCCGCACGAGCGGAGTCCATCAGCATTTGCATAAACAAAGGCTCTGTCATAAAGTGGGAGCAGGAAGCTGTGGCAAGGCAGCCTCCACGGGGCAAAAGTCTCATGGCAAGGGTGTTCAGCCGTTCATAGCCGTTCTTTGCGTTGCCCACGGTTTTGGAGGACTTAGTAAATGCAGGGGGATCGAGAATTATAAAATCCGCCGATTTGTCATGGTCACTAAGCCGTTTCTCCAGAAATTCAAACATATCCGCCCTAACAAAGTCCATATTCCCCGTAAGCCCGTTAAGCTCTGCATTTTCTCTTGCCATTTCCACCGCTGTCTCCGATACGTCAACCGCCGTAACACAGGCAGCCCCCCCGGCGGCACAGTTCAGTGCAAACGACCCGGTATGAGTGCAGCAGTCAATGACATTTTTGCCCCCTGCAATAGCCGCTGCCGCACGGCGGTTGTATTTCTGGTCAAGGAAAAACCCTGTTTTCTGCCCCTCCATTACGTCCACCTTGTAGCGAATGTTATTTTCGGTAATTATTGTAACAGGCGATACATCGCCTTTTCTGAGATACCAGCCCTTTGCCTCGCTCATCCCCTCCAGGGTACGTATCTTCACATCATTGCGCAGCACAACTCCGTCGATCCTTACCCCGTCCCTTTCCAGAATATCCAGCAAAGCGGGAAGAATAATATCCCTGCGCTTTTCGATACCGAGAGATAATATCTGCACCGAAAGCAGGCTGCCGAACCTGTCCACAGTAAGCCCCGGAAACCTGTCCGCCTCCCCGAAAATAAGGCGGCAGCACTCCCTGTCCTCCTCGGGCATAACGATCTTTCGGTAATCGTAAGCATACCCCAGTCGGCGGCGGAAAAAATCACCGTCAAATTTATCGTTGGTATTGTCGGAAATTATCCGCACACGTATCTTTGAGGCGGAGTTGTAAAACCCCGTCCCGATATACCGCCCTTTTTCGCTGACAACGTCCGCTAAGTCTCCGTCCTCGGGATTTTCGGTGCTCACAACCTCGTTGTCGTATATCCAAGGGTGCCCGTAAGCCGTCCGCTTCCTGCATTTTTCCGTGACCGTTACCTTGGGAAAATCTCTTTTGATATTCATATTTTGCTGACCTTTCACAAATATTTTCAAGCGCTTGTCTCAAGCCTCGGCAGGCATATTTTTGATTATCCCGCAGCAGCGGTAGCCCGTAAGGGGATATTCCTCCACTCTCACACCCTTTTCCTCCGCCAGCCGCAGAATGTGGGAAATGTAAAAGCTGTCGCAGCCCTGTGCAATAAGCACCCTGTCGGGAATACGCCGCAGCAGCACACGGGTAGCTTCGCCGATCCCCGGCTTTATCAGATTGATGTCGGAAACTCCGAACGCCTCCGCAATTTTTTTCAGCTGCCCTCTGTTGTCATAAAGCCCGTCACACAGGAGTTTCTCGGGAATGTCATCATATTTCATGCCCCTTTCCACCGCATTTATAAATTCATATGTCCTGTCCCTGTCCGCTAAATTTCCGTAATAGGCAGCCCCGTGAAAATCATCTTTTTCTATTATATCGCTGCGCAAAAAAGTCCTGCTGATAAGCCCAGACACCACAGAATTAAGGCAAGAGGAGGCTATCAGAAAATCGTCATGAGTGCCGCAAAGGGGCGTTATTCCCGCAGGGTCGGCTATGACCGCCACTGTCGGGTCAACCATAGGGTAGTCATTCATTGCCTCCTGCAATTGCCCCGCTATAGCTCCCTTGCCCGTCCAGCCGTCAACAAAGCATATGCTTGCAGGGCTGTGCCGCTGCAAAATATAATTCATGGCATTTTTGTCAATGCCCCTGCCTCGGATTATGGAAATTGCATAGTGCGCACAATCAGCACCGTACTTTTTCCAGATATAATGCTTTATCAGCACCCCCGCCGAAATTCCCGCCCTTGCCAGGGAAACGAGGCAGATATTCTTTCCGTATTTCCGATAAATTTTTTCCGAAACCACAGCTACAGCCTCGGCCGCCGTCAGGGAAAAATTTTTTAGTGCCGCTTCATACTGTGCAATATAATCATCCGACGGTTCATATTCCAACGGCAGCATTTCGCAGTAATGCACTCCCGACTGAATAAGCCGTTCTCTTACCGAAGCGGGTTTGGGTTCAACAAGTCCCGAAATGTCCTTTAGCAGCACGCACACATCCTCGGGTTTATATGAGGTTTTTACAAGCTCCATTTTACACCGCCTTTTTCGGATAATCCCTTTTCAGTATAACGGCAATTACGCGCTTTGCCTGCAATGCCCCAGCAATTTCCCTGACTGCATTCCGTGAATTATCGCTGTCGTACCCGGAATCCGTTACAATTATCCCCAATTCACAGGGACTGCTGTTATACAGAAAAGTCCGCCTACCTTTTTCGTAAGGACTGTCAAAACAGCACCTCGAATTCAGCGGATACCCCCCGGCAGCGCTCGGCACAATAGGACTTCTTGTAGTGGATCGTCAGCGGACGTTTAAGCCCTTTTCTTCAAGAA
>CAMWIR010000026.1 GCA_947174365.1 uncultured Ruminococcus sp.
ACGGCGCAGCATAATGTTGTAGTGCTTTTCAGCGCTTTCGTCATCATGCTCCGATTGCAGGCCTGTCATTTCAAAATGAAATTCAATGCCGTACTTCACATCTTTCAAGAGCATACCCGCACGCTGTGTGCGTTTATCAACAGCATACAATGCAGCATCCTTTTCTCCCTTAATCTGTGCCTTTACAGAGGCCAGCGGCACCTTGCTTTTAAGCTCATTGCGGCGGATATTGATAAACCGTATAGGATTAAAAACCACGATCTTATCAATTACGATTTTTATGGCGGGCTTCCAATAAATGCATTTCACCAATCCCTCCATTGCCGATACCGTAGGCACATCATAAGACACTCTCTCAGCCTTCATTTCCGGACGTGTAAAGAGGGCATAATCCCCCTCTGCCACGATTTTAAATCCATAACTCATAGCATCACTTCCTTAAATAATTTTGTCATCCGTATAATCAAGGTCAAGCCCCGTTTCGGAATTGTAATAATCTGTATTCGTCAGCATAAGCACACCCGTGTCAAAATCGTCCGCTATCCCCTGCTTGACAGCCTGTTCCAGTTCATATCGTTTCAGCGAAACAGTATATTTCTGTAAACTGCGTCTGACCGAACGGTCTCCGGCTTTCAGCTTTGCGTACAGTTTTTCTGCTTCGTCGCAATTGCAGATCACAATACCAACGGACTCCTCTCTTATAAACTCAAACTGATTCGCATACGTTCTGAACGGAATACCGGCAATATTTATTTTTCCGCTGTCAATGGAATTGCTTTCTATCTTATCATCATTTTCTTTATGCAGACGGCGGTAATACTCATTGATACATTCCGATGAAGTAATGTCCTCATACTCTTCAAAAAGGCTTTTTACGATATTGACCGGAACCTGTAAATCACGGATAAGCTTTTCGTCGGTCTCAAAAACATAAACATCTCCCGATTCGTCAATACCCTCACGGTTACATCTGCCGCCCGACTGAATGATATTGTCAAGGCCTGCAATTTCCCTAAATACCGACTTGAAATCCAGATCCACACCCGCCTCGATCAGCGAAGTAGAAACGACTGTGACAGGCACATGACCGGCAAGATCGGAGCGAATATCCTTGATCGTCCGTGAACGGTCATCCGGCGTCATATATGTGGAAAGATGATACTTGTTCCCTGAGAGCCTGTTGTACAGTTCACGTGCTGTCCGGCGTTTGTTGACCACGATCAGACTGCTTTGGTATGCCTGCGCTTTTTCAAGCACACTGTCAGGCTCCGTTTTTCCCATATAAATATATCGGCACTTTCGGAAATACCGAAAATCCTCCTTATCCTTAACAAGCACATTATAGGAACATTCGGGAAGATACCGCTTGAAAAGTTCACTGTAATCCGGCATGGTTGCAGAGAGAAAAACCGCCTCACTGTTAAGATATTTCGTTATGTATCCGATTCCCCTCAAACAAGGCTGTAAACAGTCTATCGGCAGCAGGTGGATCTCATCGAAAATTATCACAGCATTTGCCATATTATGCAGCTTTCGCAGCGACGAGCCTTTAAAATGATAAAGCGACTCGAAAAACTGTACACTTGTAGTGACAATGAACGGCGCATCCCAGTTTTCCGCAGCTTTCTTCAGCTTCTCCGCAGTATTTGGCTCATGTGCGCCATCATCAAAGCAGTAGTTGGAATGATGCTGCAGGATATCAGCATATTTGCCGAAAATATCGTCAAAAACATGAGCCGTCTGTTCAATGATACTTGTATACGGGATCACATAAATGATCCGCTTTTTCTGTCCCTTTGACGCAAGCAATTTATCCAGTGCGATTTTAAGACTGCACAGCGTTTTTCCGCTGCCTGTGGGAATATTCAGAATACTGATATTTGTCGGCTCTTCCGCATTTACGAACGCCTGCTGCTGTAAACGGAATCTTGCTTTCTGTAACTCCGTGACAGGCTGAAAGGAACGGAGCTTTTCGTCCACCGCATACCTTACAGCTCCAAAATCTGCGGTAAGAGAACGTTCTGTCTGCGGTGTACAGAATTTTTCCGTATCCAGATAATCTGCATCTGTAAGACACGAAAAAAGATAACGCGTAAAAAAAGCAAATTTTTCAATATGGCATTCGGTACTTGTCATAATGGCAGCAGTGATCTCTTTGCAGTCGGGGAATTCAAGTTCTGCTTCCGTTCTATAAGCACTGTAATCCGAGTCCCCATGATACTGCGGCTTTTGCTTCAGTCTGCCTTGCAGTGTAGTGTCCGTGTCATTTACCGTCCCGCCGTCGGGCAGTCCCGTATGGTGTCCGGCAATACAGTATTGTAGCATATACGCAGGAAATGCTGTGTTTCTTGATTTTGCATAGCTTGATTCTGCGTACTCAATTGCGCCGCAGATAGAATGCTCAAACCGAATAGCAGAATTTGAAAGCCTGTTCTGAAATGCCTTAGCATACTTTCCTAAATCATGTGTTTTTCCCGCAGCATACGCTAACGGTTTAAACATTTCAACCGCATTTTCTTCCGCCAGTTTCGCAACTCCGTTAAGATGCTCAAAAACAGTTTGTTTTCTTCCATCTTCGGAAATATGAGCAAAATGTGTCATTATCATCACCATCCTGTGCATAAAATTGTACATTTTGTTAGAACTATTATATCATAATTGTAAAATAATGTCAATAGATTTGTTTGATTTTAGGCAATTTTATAGTGGTACAATAAAAGATGGACAACGCCTCATTTGCACATTGACTACATTCCAGTGGGGCATTACAAACGGGGCGTTGATACACAGAACGGTATAGCGCAGGCTTTAAAAGAAATGGGCTACGGCTATGGCAAGGACGCTATTGCAAAATGGCGAAAGTCGGAATATGACGTTTTGCGTGAAATTTGTATACGTCATAATATTGAAATTTCCGAGCCCCAAAAGGGGCGTGGTTACAGCTATCCCGTTGAAGAATACAAGATATATAAACAACAGATTGACAGCTTAAAATCGGAAATCGACAATTACCGCCAAATAGTTATGCAAGCTGAAAATACGGAGTTTTCTTACACAAAAATGCCCTTCGGACAGAATATCGTTTCCGACAAAAGTCTTGAAGAGTTATTGGAAAAATTAAAGGCGGCTGCTGTTGCTGAAAAAGAAATTTTACTTCGTGAGCGAGACTTGTCAGAGCGTGAAAAAATAGTATCAGAAAAGGAAAAGCATATTGATTTTCTGACAGAAAGCGCAGAAAAAATAAACCGTGAAGCGTTGGCAAATCAACGTTCGGCACAGAGGCTTGAGGAAAAATATTTTGTATTGTATAATGAGCAAGAAAACCTTGACGGGTTGTACCGTAAAGCAATTTTTCAGCGTGACAGTTTTGACCGTCAGCTGCGTGAAAAGACTTCCGAATGTTCAAATTTAAAGCAAGTTAATGAAAATTACAAAAAGGAATTATCAGAAATAAAACAGGATATTCAGCGAAAATGTGATGATTTAAAAGCAACCACGGATGTGGAAATTGACAGTCTAAAAAAGGATAAACGCAGGCTATGTAGGTATATAGCTGATGTGTCGCAGGCGGTTTCAGTATTGGGGCGAGATACTCACGACAATGAGCAATTCTTTGTTGATCTTACAACCGAGCAGCGCAGCCTTGTGCTTGGAATAGTTGATTTTTGCGAGAATGTTGAAAAAGAATACGGTTTTCCCGACCTTGCGGAAGAAATCAAAAAGAGCGGTGGTATAAGTGAGAAAATTCTTAAAGAATACAAGATTTGGTGTGATTTTTTTGCACAAAATAAAGAACAAAAACACATAAATTATTATGAAAGATAAGGAGAATAAACATTATGACAAGAAACGAAAAACAAGAAATAATAACCCAAATTGCGACATTGCTGGCGCGGCTTATTGATACCGAGGAAACGACCGCAAAAGCGGTTGAGAACGCTCCCGAAAAGCCTATTGAAATGCTGACAATTAAAGAATGTGCGGCGGCGATTAGGGGACTTTCCGAACATACGGTGCGACAATTGGTTGCGCAAGATAAAATCCCATACATAAGAACGGGACAGGGCAAAAACGGTAAAATTCTTATTGCGAAATCTGCGCTTTTGGCATATTTCGGGGGTGTGGGTTGATGTTAAAGGAATATTCCGATTGGTATGACGGAAAGCAGATCAACGAGGTCAGATTTTGTGAAGATTTTCTTAAAGAAAAGTCCTTAAAGTGCGTAAACAATGTTTTTTACAGTGTTGACGGAGCGTTACCTGATGATGTGGTATCGGGTGAAATTTACAACAAATTAAGCTGCTTTGTGACAAGCGGTATAGCACGAAAAACCGATAATTTGTTAAAGGCTTTAAAGCTTCATTGTCATTGTGAAAATTTTAAGGTTTCCGAAAATGAAATCCATTTGCAGAGCGGTATTTTACGTACTGACGGTACATTTTCCGATACCAAAAAATTCTGTGTAAATCGCCTTAATATTGCGTACAGTCCACATAATTTTATTGATAATGCTCTTCCCGAAAAGTTTCTGAAATTTCTTTCTGAAATGCTTGACAGCGAGGACATAGTTACATTGCAGGAGTATCTTGGGTATTGCCTGGTACCGTCCACAAAAGGACAGGCGGCGTTATTCATAATCGGCAGCGGCGGCGAAGGAAAAAGCTGTATTGGTGTCGTCTTGCGTGAGATTTTCGGAAATGCTATGCTTACCGGGAATTTTCAGCGCGTGGAAACGGACAAATTCTTTCGGTACAATTTACAGAACAAGCTGATAATGCTTGATGATGATATGCAGATGAGTGCGCTGCCGTCTACCGGGTACATAAAAAATCTCATAACCGCAAAAATTCCCGTGGACGTCGAAGCTAAAGGACAGCAGTCCCGACAGGCTGAAATTTATGCGAGATTTATTTGTTTCGGTAACGGCTCTCCAAAAGCTTTATATGACAAATCGGACGGTTTTGCACGCAGGCTTATTATTCTGACTACTAAGTCTGTACCGCCCGACAGAGTGCCAAATCCGAACATTACGGACGAATTTATATCCGAAAAAGAAAAAATATTTAACTGGTTATTCGCAGGCTTACAGAGATTGATAGCTAACAATTTTAGATTTACCGTTTCCGAAAAAGCCAAAAGAAATGTTGCCGATTTGGTGTCCGAAAACTGCAATATTATTGATTTTCTTGCGGATAGAAATTATATTATGTTTGGAAACGAATTGGAGGCTACCTCAAACGATCTATACGGCGGATATTTCTACTGGTGTAGTCAGAACGGTCTTACTCCTATGAAACAGTACAGCTTTACAAGCTGGCTTAAAGCTAATTCCAAGAAATACGGTATAAAATATGACTGCAATATAATTAGCCGTGAGGATAAACGAGTTCGTGGCTTTAAAGGTATCGGAACGAGCTTTACGCCTTTTCTGACTTAACACACATTACACACCCGATACACGCTTATTTACACGCCGAAAATCCTATATCTATACTTTTTACACAAATACACACTTTTTATTGCGTTTACTTTTAACATAAGTTTTGACATATTTCTGAATTTGTATTGACTTTATGGAGTTAAAGTGTTATAATGGAAAAGCAGAGATATGCCATAATGCTAAATTACAGGAGGAATTTATACATATGGCAAATATTACTCAACGTGGAAACACGTTTAGAATCAGAGTTTTTGTTGGAACAGATATGAACGGCAAAAAACTGATGAAATCGAAAACATTTACTCCGCCTGCCGGAGTGACACCGAAAAAAGCTGAAAAACTGGCACAAGAATATGCTTTTGAGTTTGAAAAGCATTGCAGGGGATTTACTGAGCTTAATGAGAATATGCGGTTTTCAGAGCTTGCCGATTGGTATTTTACCAATTATGCTCCTGTTGAGCTTAAAGAAAGTACTGTTTTTACATACAAGGGGCAGTACAGAAATCATATTGAGCCAATCCTTGGGAACATGAAGATAAAAGACATTACTCCCCCGAAGCTAACACAAGTTATGCAGTCTTATGACCTTAATCCCGCTATCCGCACGATTGGTATGGGAAAAGCTTTGGCAAATATTTTGCTGGAGCAGAAGTCCTATATAGATGATCTGAAGTTGACGTTGGGTGAGAATTTTGCCCATCCGGAAATGGTTTTTGTTTCGGCTTTGGGCAACTATCGTGACAGAAATTCCGTATACCAATCTCTCAAACGTTTCACCAAGGACACCGAGTTTGAAAATATGACGTTACATCAGCTTAGGCATTGCAACGCTACAATACTTTTGAACAGTGGGTTTGATTTGAAAGTGGTGTCTGAACATCTCGGACATTGTGACATTGGGGTAACAGCTGACATTTATGCGGAAGTCTTAAGGAGCATGAAGGCTAAGACGGCGGAGCAAATCGAACTCAAATTAAAATAAAATCTCCCTGTACGAAACAGGGAGATTGATATGGTCTTTATTAGTTGTCCAAAAGTCGACCAAATTATTTTTGAATTCGCCCCAAACCGCATAATTACGTGATTTGTAAGGGCAGTGATTATCTCTTGGAGAACTGAGGCGCACGTCTTGCAGCCTTTAAGCCGTACTTCTTTCTTTCCTTCATTCTGGGGTCTCTGGTGAGGAAACCTGCTTTTTTGAGCGCAGGACGAAGCTCGGGATTAAAGAGCAGGAGCGCACGGGAAACGCCGTGTCTGATAGCGCCTGCCTGTCCGCTTACGCCGCCGCCCTCAACAGTGCAGACAATGTCAAACTGCTCTGCTGTCTCAGTAAGTACCAGGGGCTGCCTTACTATAAGCTTTAATGTCTCAAGACCGAAATAATCGTCAATGTCACGGCCGTTGACAGTGATCTTGCCGCTGCCGGGGTAAACTCTGACTCTGGCAACAGAGCTTTTTCTTCTGCCTGTTCCGTAAAAATACTGCTGTTTAGATTCGTACATAGCTTACGCCCTCCTTATATCTCGTAGTTTTCGGGTTTCTGTGCGGCGTGGTTATGCTCAGCGCCTGCATAGACCCTCAGACGGGTAAGAGCTGCTCTGCCCAAAGTGTTGTTGGGGAGCATACCGTTTACTGCGATCATCATAGCCCTCTCGGGGTTGTTCTTCATCATATCGCTGTACTTGATCTCCTTGAGACCGCCGATCCAGCCGGTGTGCCACTTGTAGGTCTTGCTCTCAAGCTTCTTGCCGGTGAGAACAGCCTGTGCGCAGTTGATGATGATAACATGGTCGCCGCAGTCCGCATGGGGTGCGAATGTGGGCTTATGCTTGCCTCTGAGTATGGAAGCAGCCTCTGCAGCCACACGGCCCAGGGACTTACCGGAAGCATCAAGTACATACCATTTGCGGCTTATTTCGCTTGCCTTAGGCATATAAGTTGACATAGTCAAATCTCCTTTTTATATAGTATCATTAATTTTGACGCACGGACGACGGTACCGTCCCCGCCAAAAACTCATTTACACAGGGAACTTATACCTATTTCCTTACACAACATTAACAATTATACACCAACTTTTTCACTTTGTCAAGAGTATTTTACCGATTTTTTGAAAATAAATCCTTATTTCTCTTTAATTCTCTGTGTTTTTCTCGTTTTCTCTCTGTTTCTCTCATTTCATTTCACTTTTTTAAAACCTCGAAAAAACACCGACCTGTAAATTCATATCGCCTTAGAAACAGCGATTTTATGCGCTTTTTCCCCTGTCGTCCGAAGATGTTTTACCCTTTGAAAAAATCAAAAACCATATTCCCGCCATACAAAGGGGCAGGCTTATATACAAAATATACCCGTTATTTATCAAAAAAGCTTCTGGAATACCTGCCGCAAAGTTGGCGGAGGCATGGAAGAAAATGCAGTAAAAAATATTTTTATACTTTAAATAAATAATTCCCAGCAAGATCCCTACCAGAAAAATATCTGCGAGTCTCAGCAAATTCCCGCTCAAATGAATTATTGTCCATAACAGGGAGATCATCATTATCGAAACGGCCTTTTGAAAACGACCCTTGCTTTTGCCAAGCAACAGCGAAAGCATAGAAAATCTGAAGATCAATTCCTCGGCAGCCGGGGCAACGATAACCGCTGCCGCCCATTCCGCTATTTCCAAAGGGCTTAGTCCGCTGCCCTCCGAGCCTGAAAGCAGAGGCCTGTAAATTGTCAGCAAAGCTGTTAGTTCGTAAAACATCGCTGCCGTTGCAGTGAGCGCAGACGTTTTTATATCAGGCTTAAATGCATGTTCACCTATATGTATGCCGTATTGGCGCTTCATTACAAACAGACACAAAAAAGCCCCCGCAAGCAGCGCCGCCGACATTATTATCCCCTCATATTCCCTTCCGCTGCTAAGTGCCGAATATACTACCCCAAGTCCCATAGGACACATCCCTAAAATCAGGATAATAAACACATCTCCGAGATTTTTTATGTATTCCTTCATATTTTCACCCGAATTCATAATGTATGCCTTTCCACGCCGGATGCGGGGAAAGGCATAGAATTTATTATTTTACCAGTAATATGTCGGCTTGTTCAGCCCGTATTTCTTGATTACCCCTCTGTAATCCTTGTAGCAGTAGTTAAGGTCGACATATTCCTCAATGCCCGCTATTTTGCCCGTTTCCGTGTACTGCCACATTCCAAAGTGATAGCTGTAGCTCTCCGCAAGCTTTGTGCTGTCGCCCCAGCAGGCTACCCAGATGTCGTAATCCTTTATTTTATCAAGTATCAGGTGATCGTTGATAAATTTTGCATAGCTGTAGATCATAGCATAATAACCTGCATTCTCCAGCTCCTCCATAAAGGTTATCACAATCTCCGTGACTTCTTTTTTGTCCATAAGTTTATAGAAATCTTCCTCAATGTCCAGCACCACGGGATATTCGGGGGAATATGGGGCGATAACATTCAGGAAATACGCCGCCTCACGCTTTGCCTCGGTCACGCTGTGGGCATAGATATAGTGATAGAAGCCGTAGGGAATGCCGTTTTCCTCGCAGCCCTTTACATTCTGCGCCAGTTTGGGGTCGGTGTCCTCGCTGCCGTAAGAGGCACGTATCATGGCATAGCTTGCTTTGCCGCTTTTGCGCACTTCTTTCCAGTCAATATCACCGTTCCATTTGGAAACGTCAATGCCCTGGATAACATCGCCGTAAACGGTGACATAAAGGCTGTCGGTCTTGCCGTTGTCGGTGGTTATGGTGATTATGGCGTTGCCCTGGCTTACGCCCGTGATAGCGCCTCTGTCGCCCACTCTTGCCACAGAAGGGTTATCAGATGTCATTTTGCAGGTGTAAACGCTGCCCGCAGGGTAGACTCTGGCGTCCACATGGATTGTTTCGCCTATTCTTACAGCGGCAGACTCATCCGCAAACCTTACCTCGGAGGGCACAAGTTGGCCGAGCTCGTTATATTCCTTTTTGATCTCTTCCTCGATCTGCTGCCGCTGTTCCGATTCGGAAAGGCTGGGCAGAACCGTTACCGACATACTTGCCTTTGCCCGTCCTGCCGTGCAGGTGACAACTGCCTTGCCCTCTGCCATGGCCTTGATAGTGCCGTCCTTGCTCAGAGATATTACCGCCCTGTTGGAAACCTTATATGTAATCTTATCCGTGGAATTTGATGGGGTTATCTCGCATTGGAGCTTGTATTCATCACCTTCGTAAATGGTTATTGCACGGTGCTTCAGCTCTACCTTTTTGGCGGAAACAGTGCCGCCCGTGCCGGAGCCGGTATCCTCCTCCGATTCTGCTGTTTTTACATTAACGGTAAACGAACCTTTAGCTCCGGAACCTGTATATGCCGTAATAACTACCGTACCCTCGGCGTTTGCCGTAACGTTTCCCTTGCTGTCCACCGAGGCGATCTTTGTATTTGAACTGGTGAATGTGACCGTATCGTCCGAATCATCGGGAGCAAGGCGATACCCTATCTTAAAGCTTTCACCTACTTCTATTGCAGATTTGAAGCTAAGTAATTCGATTTCGTCGGCGGGCTTGCTCACATTACTTTCCGAAGGATCTTCCTCGGTAAAAAATTCATCCACAGGGGATTCCGGCTCTTCCGTGTCCGTTATCGGGTCAAATCCCGAATCATCGCCCTCGGGGGAACTAACTTCAAGAGAACTTTCACTGCTGCCCTTATTGCTGCCTTTGCCGGCCGCATACTCAGCATATGCTTGGGCAGGATCATAGAAATCCGCAAACACAGCTCCGCTCAGTGCGGCTGTCAGTGAAAGAGCCGTCAGCAAAGCCGTTATGCTTCTTTTTAAACCTTTCATTTTACAGTTTCCTTTCTTTGATCTTTTTCATATTTTGGTGAATTTGCTGTTTTTTTGTTCTATTTTCTATTTTACTACATTTTTCTCGGTATGTCAATAATTATTATAAAATTTTGGCTTTGTTACCGTTTTGTAATTTTTGGGAAACTTTTTGTAATCTTTTAGTGGATTTTTGGTAGACTTAAACTGCTATCAAAAGTAGCGGCAGAATTATAGCAATTCATAAAATTACCACAAATAAAAACCGATGACCCATTTTGGCTGATTCAAAGTATCATCACCGGTCAATTCCTTTATTTGTCTGAGAAAAGCAATATTTGCGGGGAAAAAGCAAAACCGATACACATAACTACGGGTTATTCAATCTGAATATGAGAAAATATCGTATGATGAAATAATCGTATAACATAGCTTATGACTGCCACACTTCACGGTGTGGCAGTTATTTTTTTACCATTAAATAAAGGTGTATTATTCTCTCACTTCATATGACCATACGCTTTAACACTTTTGTGCAGCTCCATATGTTAATGACAAGCATATTGAGAAAACGGAGAAGACTGAGCGGTACAGAGCGATGTATCGCAATGGAAAATAAGAGTGCGGGCAACTCAAAAGTAAAAACCCCGTAAACGCAATGTTTACGGGGTTTTTCTTGGCGCAGAAGGAGGGATTTGAACCCTCGCGCCGGTTACCCGACCTACGCCCTTAGCAGGGGCGCCTCGTCACCACTTGAGTACTTCTGCATAATGGTAACTGATATAATATTTTAAGTGGCGGAGAGGGTGGGATTCGAACCCACGGTCCCTCGCGGGATCACCGGTTTTCAAGACCGGCTCCTTAAACCACTCGGACACCTCTCCCAATTTATAAGGAGATTTGCTGCATTATTTTCAATGACTTACTTATTATAGCACATATCAAATTGCAATTCAAGAATTTTTTGTATAAATTATGTGAATTTGATGTAAATATTATCAAATAAAAAACACTACTCATTGCAGTTTTCAAAAGCAAAACCCTGTTTAAAAAGGCATTATTTAAAGCACCTCATGCTGCGGAATTCGGTCAAATTTTCTACCGAAGCTATACCCACGGGCACTTCCCGCTTGCTGCGGTTCAGCCACACCGCATTTATCCCCGCAGCAAGCGCCCCCTTTACATCACTGCTTAATGAATCACCTATATGTACCGCCTCATTGGCATTTATCCCAACGCTTTTCAGGGCAAGTTCAAACAATTCCCCTCTCGGCTTGTATGCCTTGGCGTCCTCACTGGTGAATATCCCCGCAGGAACAAAGCCGTTAAACCCGATCGCTTCCAACAAATCATCTCTGTCAATGTTTGACACAATATAAACAGGCAGCGGAGAACGCTCAAAAAAGTCCCATGCGTCCTCAAAAGCAGGAGGCCGTACCCAATGAGCAAAAAGCATTTCGCTTAATTCCTCCGCATTTGCAGAGGAACTGAATTTTTCTGTTGTCTTTATCAGCGACTGCCGTTCAATTTCCCGCTGTGTCATAAAATTTTCGCCGAAAGCATTTTGGGTCAGCTCCTGAAATTCACGCTGCCAGTATGCGCCTATCTGTGAACTGTCCAAAGCATTTCCAGTGATGAATATTTCATCGCATATCTGTTTTACAATGTCGCCGTCCTCATGCACAAGCGTTCCGTAAAAATCGGTAAATACAGCCTTAATCATTTTCAAAAGCCCTTTCGGTAAAAAATATACTTACCTGTTATCCACCTTTTCGGGATACATATCATGGTTCAAAAGTCTGTGTTCAGCCATTTGCTCATATTTTGTGCCCTTTCTGCCATAGTTGCAGTAAGGGTCGATAGATATGCCGCCCCGTGGGGTAAATTTCCCCCAGACCTCGATATATCGGGGATCCATAAGCTTTATCAGATCTTTCATGATTATATTCACGCAGTCCTCGTGAAAATCCCCGTGATTGCGGAAGCTGAAAAGGTAAAGCTTGAGAGATTTTGACTCCACCATTTTAATATCGGGAATATAAGAAATATATATGGTCGCAAAATCCGGCTGCCCCGTTATAGGACAAAGGCTTGTAAATTCGGGGCAGTTGAATTTTACAAAATAGTCGTTTTCCCTGTGCTTGTTTTCAAAGGTTTCCAGAACCTCGGGGGCATAATTATCGGGATATTTTACCCCCGCCTGTCCCAACAGGGAAATGTTTTCGTTTTCTTTGTTTCGTCCGCTCATTTTTTATAGGGCAGAAATTTCCCGCCCTGTCTCCTTTCATTTATTTATTATATTATAACTTATTTTGGCAGCATTTGTCAAGGCAGCATTTTTAAATAATTTTGCCGGATTTTTAAACTCCGTTTTTTCACTTAAATATTTACGGCTTTTTTATCAAACAATATAAACATCTTATGACCGCAGGAATGCAGCCCCTGTCAAGCGGCATAGGAATAATGTACAGCAAGCGGTATTTTCCCGTTGTCACAAGCAGCACGGCTGCAAGCTGCCGGTATACTCATTATAAATACTGTCATGCAAGGGATTTTTCCACTGCCTTGAACCGTGGATCGTTTCTTATACCGTCATATCTGTCACAACCCAGCTTTTCCAGAAGTTCCTCACGGTAGGTGTATGTGAAATTTCTATGGATATTCTTTTTGCTGTAGGTAAGTCTGTTCACAAGCAGAGATGTGTAGGGCTTGCTGTCAGGCAGACTGTCCGCCTCCAGTGCATATTTCGCCGCCTTTTCCAGACTGTCAAGGGCAAGGCTGTGGTTTCCGGTCAGCATTGCCAAGGCGGCGATATGCCGGTGTGATTTGTAAACTTCCCAGGCATAGAAATTATAGTCCCCTTCGTCAAAGATGATATCGTAAAGGGCTATGATCTTCTGCTGAATTTTTATCCTCTGCTCACAGGTGAGTTCGGGGTCATTCTCACAGCTCAGGTCAGAAAGATATTCCATTGTTACCGACAATGCCATTGCAAGGGAGGTCGCATTGCACTGAGCAAATTTAACAAGCTCCTCCCCTTTGAGAAATGCCATTTTCACCATCTCGCTGCTGTTCCACATGGACATCAGCGAATCAGCGGCTTCTATGGCTTTATCTGTCTGTCCCGAGCGTTCATAATACCAGCACAGCTCGCCCTGTATTCGTCTGCATATTTCCAGGTCAGTGCATTCGGACAATATTCGCTTGGCTATGCTGATAGCTTTCAGGTTGTTCTCACGTCGCACCTCACCCTGGACATTCAAAAATGTAAGATTTGACGCATATTCCGCCAGCAGTCTGTAGTCATTTGGGAAACGCTTTGCTGCCTCCTCCAGCAGCTTTATATTTTCCTCAATCTTTCCCTCGGGATAGTTTTTCCGGACAGTGTTAAGGATATTGTCTGCCTCTCCTGTTTCACGGATATTTTTCATTCCCATCAGCTCATCGACGGTCATACCGAAATATTCCGCTATTGTAGGCAGCAGTTCCATATCCGGGTAGCCCTCTCCCCTTTCCCATTTGGAGACAGACTGAAAGGAAACTCCCAGAATGTTCGCCAGTTCTTCTTGGGTAAGGTCTCTCATTTTCCGATGTTTTTTCAGATTTTCACCTATGTACAGTTTCATGATAATTCCTCCGTTTTAACAATTTCGCAGCGCTGCTATGATTATAGCTGCTATGATTATATTATATCAAAATATAAAAATTTATCAATAACCGCTTTATTGAACAGAATTCAATCAAAAGCAGAAAAATTCCCATTTCCGCCGCAATCTGCGGTTGCGACAACCTGCGGCTGCGAAAATTCCAAGTCCGGTTGGTTGAAAAAACGCACGGTATGCTATTTTTTCAAGGCAGCTTTTTTAAATAATTTTGCCGGATTTTTAAACTCCGTTTTTTCACTTAAATATTTACGTTTTTTTTATCAAACAATATAAACATCTTATGACCGCAGAAATACAGCCCCAATCAAGCAGCATAGGAATAATGCACAGTAAGCTGTATTCGCCTGTTGTCAAAAGCAGCACCGCTGCCCCTGCAAGCAAACCTCCCAAAAAAGGCATTACCGAGGGACTGTGTATCTTCTTTATCCAAACCCGCCAAAAAATAATTCCGTTGCAGATAATAAAATATATTCCCAATGCCCCTGAAATAAGCGCAAGGATATGTATGCCCAATTTAATTCTCCTTAACTATTTCAATTTGTTGTCCATTCCCCGATATATGTCAGCTTATCCTCATTTACGCTGTAATTCCGATGATAGCGCTTATAATAACAGCCTCTTTTATTTATGGTCTCTATGAACGCAAGACGGTCATTTTCATAGGAATATTTTTCACCGTAAAACAGCAAAGCAAACCGTTCCGCCGCATTAAATCCCGCCGCTGCGGAATTTACAGACATAAGCCGCCCGTCCTTATAATCACATACTGTGACCCGTTCGACCGTCTTGTAAAAATTATGATATTCTATTCCGATACGTGAATTATTTTCGCCGAATATAAATTCCTCTCTTTCATCAGAATATGCGGAATAGATCAAATCATTATACAAATCAAATCCATATTCATATGAATATTTTGCCTTTGATGAAACAGACTTTCCCAATTTTTTATTATCCTGTATCTGACGATAAATAAAAGGGCAATATATCCCCCTTAAATATATTTCTCCACCCTTGGAATATTCGCTGCGGAAAATATCCTCCTTAATAAGTGATAATTCACGGTACTGTTCAATGTTATTGTATTTATTTACAAGATCAAGCAATAGCTTTTCGCTTTCATTCATTTCATAAATATTCCGCATATTTTCACTCCGATAAAAAATTTTTTGTATAAAATTCCCTGTCATATTCATTTATCAGTCCTTTTATATCGTCATTTGAATATATGTAATTTCCCGTATGATCTCTTTCGCACATTACGCTGCCGTAAACAAGATAATTCCAGGCGTCATGATTGTCAACCTCAAATTTATCATCATTTACAATAAAATTTTCCGCCCGGGTCTGAAATTCTTCCCGTGATATTTCACCCGAAATAACACGCAGAAGCTTTTCCGAAATTTCCCTTTTAGTCGGCTGCCCCATAAATATCACCTCTTTATCGACATTTGTCTTGATTTAAGTATACCGCCTATTGAAAAAATTGTCAAGTTTTTTAGTAAAGCACTTCGCCGCAACCTGCGGTTGCGAAAATTCCAAGTACGGTTGGTTGAAAAAGAATGCCTGTTATGCTATAATGTAACATGGAGGTGGTCATAATGACTATAGGCGAACAAATACAGCGCATTCGCATTCAGAAAGGTCTTACCCAAGAGCGGCTTGCCGAAATGCTTGATGTTTCCCGTCAATCCGTTTCAAAATGGGAAATGGGGCAGGCTATACCCGATGTTGACAAAATAATCAGAATGAGCGAGCTGTTTGACGTTTCCACGGACACTCTTTTGCTCAGAGACCCGCAGGCGGCAGATGAAAAGAAAAATCCCCTGCACTTGGGAAGCGTTTACCTTGTGGTCAAGGATTTTGAAAGATCGGTGGAATTTTACGAAAAATTTCTTGATCAAAAGGTAGATAACCGCTGCCGCAGCGGAAACAAGTTTGTAGAGTTCTATGTGGATAACAAGTGCATTGCGCTTATGAACGAGGACAATCTTATAGGGCACTGCACCGATCCCCACAGTCCCTATAAATTTGTTCAGAATTACTGGGTCGAGGATCTGATGACGGAATATGAGCGGGTAAAGGCACTGGATATCGGTCATGTTACCGAAATACTCGAAGCGTATCCCACATATCACTATTTTCATCTTACAGACCCGGACAATAATATAATTGAAGTTACAGGAGGATATCACATGGATACTTATTATTGCCAAAGCTGCGGAATGAAAATGCAGCCTGAAGAATACGGAAAAAATGCAGACGGAAGCGCTAATCTCGAATATTGCAAGTACTGCTGGACAGACGGTCATTTTTCTAAAGATGAAACAATGGAGGAAAAGATCGAAAGCAACCTGCAACTTCTTGATGAGATCAACAAGGAAAACGGGACAAGCCTTACACCCGATGAAGCAAAAGCGGAAATGATGAAATATTTCCCGAATTTAAAACGCTGGAAAAAGTAATCTCGATCTTGGCATCGAATACGGCACCGTATTCAGCGCCGTATTCGGTACGTTGCCACACATTAATTCGTTAAATCGCTGTACCGGTAAACCGTAAAACCGTCCGCCGGAAAAATCTGTATAAACCAAAATTATATGAATATTATCCCCTGCACCGAGAAAAAATAAAAAAGCAACAGAAAAATACTGCCGTAAAAAATCGAAATGTGCAGTATTCGGAAATATTCCGGCAAAGCCGCAGGAAAAACCGGCGGCGGAAAGGATGGTTATAAAAAATGAAAGCAACCGGTATAGTTAGACGGATCGACGATCTGGGACGTGTGGTGATCCCCAAGGAGATCCGCAGGACCATGAGGATCCGTGAGGGCGACCCTCTGGAAATATACACAAGCTCGGACGGCGAGGTAATATTCAAAAAATACTCCGCAATAAACGAAATGGCAGCCTCCGCCTCACAGGTGGCAGAGGTCATGACAAAGCTTGCCAACTGTCCCACGGTAGTATTTGACCGAGATCATGTGGTGGCTGTTGCGGGCGTGGGCAAAAAGGAGTTCAACGAACGCAGGGTCTCCCAGGGGTTGGAGGAATTTCTGGAACACCGCCAGAATTATATTTATTCTTCCTCCGATGATGTCAAGGTATTCCCCGTGGAGGGCGTGGACAGACCCGCAATCGCCTGCACACCGATTCTCTCATCGGGAGATGTTACCGGAGCTGTGGCGTTTCTTGCTCCCCAGTCGGGCGAAGCCACTACAGCCACGGAGGTGCAGAAAAATCTTATTCAGGCTGCGGCCCAGTTCCTTGGAAAGCAGGTCGAGGAATAATCATTTCCTTATATATCAAAAAGAGGCTAATGCAATTTTGAACTGCATTAGCCTTTTTGTTTAGATCTGCATTATTTTCCCACTCACTCGGGACAGACAAAAAACAGCTTAACAAACCCGCTCATATTCCCTCGGCAATAACATCGCCCATTTCCGAGCAGGAAAGGAGCTTCATGCCCTCGGTAAAAATATCCCCCGTGCGGTACCCCGAGGAAAGAACCTTTGCGACCGACATTTCCACAGCGTCCGCCTCCTTGTCCATGTCAAAGGAATACCGCAGAAGCATTGCCGCAGAAAGTATGGTGGCAATGGGGTTTGCCTTGTTCTGTCCCGCAATATCGGGAGCAGAGCCGCCGCTTGGCTCGTAAAGTCCGAACTTTGTGTCGTTAAGACTGGCGGAGGCAAGCATTCCTATAGAACCCGTTATCATGGAAGCCTCGTCGGAAAGAATATCACCGAACATATTCTCCGTCAGAACCACGTCAAACTGAGCAGGGTCCTTTACCAGCTGCATGGCGCAGTTATCAACCAGCATATGCTCCAATGTCACCTCGGGATAATCCTTTGCAACCTCCTCAACTACCTTTCTCCAAAGTCTCGAGGAATCCAGCACATTCGCCTTATCAACGCTCGTTACCTTTTTTCTTCGCTTCATGGCTATGTCAAAGGCACGGACAGCTATCCTGCGTATCTCGGTCTCGCTGTAGGTAAGTGTGTCCACCGCCGTAACAACGCCGTCCACTTCCTTTGTTTCCCTTGCCCCGAAGTACAGCCCGCCCGTAAGCTCACGCATTATCATCATATCAAAGCCCCTGTCGGCTATCTCCTCCTTTAAGGGACAAGCGCCTTTAAGCTCCTTGTACAGCACCGCAGGCCGCAGATTCGCAAAAAGATTAAGAGATTTTCTGAGTTTTAAAAGACCCGCCTCGGGACGCTTGTCCGCAGGCAGCTTATACCAGGGAGATGTGGAGGTATTGCCGCCGATAGAACCCATCAGCACAGCATCCGCAGCCTTAGCCCTTTCTATAGTCTCATCAGTAAGGGGCACGCCGTTTGCGTCAATGGAGCAGCCGCCCATAAGCAGCTGATCGTACTCGAAGGTGTGCCCGAATTTCTCGGCAACCTTGTCCAGCACCTTCATAGCCTCCGTCACAACCTCCGGGCCTATCCCATCGCCCTTTATTACGGCAATTTTCTTGTTCATATTTTTTGTTCCTTTCGCTGAAATTTTTTTCTTGTGATATGTTCCCCCTGTCAATGGCAGGGGAAACATATTTTTTAAACGGGGCAAATTTGCAGGCAAGTCTTGCAGGCAAGTCTTGCAGGCAAGCCTTGCCCATTTTGCTCCTACCGCCTTTTACTCGGGCGCACCCTTGTATATCTCCGCAATATGCCCGCCCAAGCTGTCGGGAGTTCCCTCGGGGGAGCAGTTAAAGCAGTAAATTATCATTGTATCGTATACGCTTGCCATTTTATTGTAATAACAATCATCAAATACCCTCTCGAAAACCTCGTCAAAAGTTCCCGTCAGGTCATAGCCCGAATAATCTATCTCGCTGCCGTTGATGAACACTTCTAAAAAGTGCTCGCCTTCCTCATCGGAAACCCTTATACAGCCGCTGCCAAGGACGGCGGCGATTTCCTCCGTTCCCGAAGCCCCCGTAAGCCCGTTGTACATTTCAAATTTTTCCGCCAAGCCCTCTTTATCGTAATTGGGAGAAAAATAAGTACAATACTCCATATCAAGGCAAAATAAAAGATACTCGTCATTTTCGGCGGCGCCGAAATCTACGGGACCGCTTATCCATGCCCTGTCTCCCAGAACATTGCGGAAATATTCCGTGCTGTCGGTAAGGAAAAACCTTGACCCGTCTATCGTTAAAACATCGGGATTCGCAGTTTCTACAGGCAGAACATCGGTCATTTCCGTCAGGCTTTCGTATAAATTTTCCTCGTCATTGCCGCTGCACCCCGTGAGCATAAGCCCCAATGCAGCGGCAAGTATCATCGGTTTTCTTTTCATTTTTTCAGAGAATTCAGCAGTCCGCCCTCTGCAATTATCTCCTTTATAAAATCGGGGAAGGGCTGGGCTTTATAGCTGTGACCTTTGGTAATGTTGGTGATGACTCCGGTGTCAAAGTCGATCTCGACCTCGTTCCCCTTTTCAATATCCGCAGCCGCCTCAGGGCATTCCATAATGGGAAGCCCTATGTTAATGGCGTTGCGGTAGAATATCCTTGCAAATGTTGCCGCAATTACGCAGGAGATACCGCTTGCCTTTATGGCAATGGGAGCATGCTCTCTTGATGAACCGCAGCCGAAATTCTGCCCTGCGGTCATAATGTCGCCGCTTGCAACATTCTTCACAAAATCTATGTCAATATCCTCCATGCAGTGAGCAGCCAGCTCCTTGTGATCGGCTGTGTTAAGGTAACGTGCAGGAATGATAACATCCGTATCCACATTGTCGCCGTATTTGTGTACCGTGCCTTTAACTTTCATTTTTCAAAGCCTCCTTGTATTACATTATTTCCGAGGGCTCGGATATTTTTCCCGTAACTGCGGAAGCCGCCGCAACCGCAGGAGAAGCAAGATAAACCTCCGACTCGGGATGACCCATTCTGCCCACAAAGTTTCTGTTGGTTGTGGCAACAGCCCTCTCGCCCTTTGCAAGAATGCCCATATGTCCGCCGAGACAAGGCCCGCAGGTGGGAGTGGAAACTGCACAGCCTGCATTTATAAAGGTCTCCATCCAGCCTCTCTTGCAGCACTCCAGGTAAACGCTCTGTGTAGCGGGGATAACTATGCAGCGGACTCCCTTGGCAATATGCTTGCGGGCGAGTATCCGTGCAGCCATCTCCATATCCTCCAGTCTACCGTTGGTGCATGAACCGATAACCACCTGGTCTATCTTCACATCGCCCCAGTTGTCCGCCGTCCTTGTGTTTTCGGGCAGATGAGGGAATGAAACCGTCGGCTTTATTTCGGAAAGGTCAATATCATAAACCTCCTCATATTCTGCGTCGGGGTCTGCCTCGTAAACGGTATATTCACGGCTTACTCTCCCCTGCTGATAAGCCTTTGTCACTTCGTCAACAGCGAAAATGCCGTTCTTCGCCCCTGCCTCGATCGCCATGTTAGCCATAGAAAGGCGATCGTCCATGGAAAGATTTTTAAGACCCTCTCCCGAAAATTCCATAGACTTATACAGCGCCCCATCAACACCTATCATTCCGATAATATGCAGGATAACGTCCTTTCCCATAACATATTCGGGAAGCTTGCCCGTGATGTTGAATTTAAGAGCTGAGGGCACCTTGAACCATGCCTCGCCCGTTGCCATGCCTGCGCACATATCGGTCGAGCCAACTCCCGTGGAGAACGCCCCCAGCGCACCGTAGGTGCATGTGTGGCTGTCCGCCCCGATAACGCAGTCACCCGAAGCAACTATGCCTTTTTCGGGCAGCAGGGCGTGTTCAATGCCCATATCTCCAACATCATAGTAGTGGGTAATGTCATACTTGCCCGCAAAGCTGCGGCATTTGAGAGAATTCTCTGCGGACTTTATGTCCTTGTTGGGTGTAAAGTGATCCATTACCATGGAAATCTTATCCTTGGAAAATACGCTCGTAAACCCTGCCTTTTCAAACTCGTTGATAGCAACCGGAGTGGTAACATCATTTCCGAGAACCATATCCAACTTACATTTTATCAGCTGCCCCGCAGTGACCTTGTCAAGTCCTGCATGAGCCGCCAGAATCTTTTGGGTCATAGTCTGTCCCATCGTTAAATCATTCCTTCCCTGACAGAGGTAAGAATATTAAGAGGCAGGAAGCAAGAAAAATTCCCAAATGAGGACGGCTGTAAAAAGCCGCCCCCAAAAAAATTTTATCTCATTTCAAGCCAATAAAAAGCCTCTGTCGATCATTATTAATTATTAATTAATTTCAGGCGTTCATTTTGCTTCTGTAATCCTCTTTGAGCTTTTCAAGCCGCCTGCTGTCCTCGATACGCTTTGCCCTTGCCTCGTCCTGTATCTTCTTGGTCTCCTCTATGCCGCTGACAATGGTAGACCATGTTTTCTCCAGAGTTTCCACCTGAATGGAGCTGGTGTTTGCCATTCTGGCGGTCATCTTGGACTGATCCACAGTGTTCTGAGCGTTTTTCAGCAGCAGCTCATTGGTCTTGTCGTCAAGGGCTTTGAGGGACTCCGCCTGTATCCTCTGCCTTTTGAGCATTACCGCCTGAGCCAGCGACTGCTTGAACACGGGCATGGTGATGATAAATGCGGAATTTATCTTTCTGATAAGATTAACATTGGAAAACTCCATGGTCTTTAGCATAGGCACGGTCTGCATTGCCACATTCTCCGCAATTTTCAGATCCATTACCCTCTGCTCCATAATGGAGCGGGTCTGCTCTAAGGTCTGAAGATCCATAGCCGTAGTGCCCGAATCGGGATTTGCCTGAGCCTTCTGTCTGAAATCCTCAATGTAAACATCCAGCTCCTTGCAGGCCTGCTCCCCTGCCATTATATATTTAAGCAGCTGCTTATAGTAGTCAATATTGGCATTGTACATGGTCTGGAGCTTTACATTGGACTGCTGGATCTCCGATTCATACTGCTTCAGCTGAACATAGATCTTGTCCACACTCTCGCCCATGGTGTGATACTTGGCAAGGATCTTGTCAAGCTGCTTTCTGATGTTGGCAAAAAGCCCTTTCTTCTCCTCGCAAAGCTCCTTGGCGTCAAACTGCTCCATGACCTCTGCAAGTGCCTGGAGCATGGCGCTGGAATCGTCCAGCTGGGACATATTCATGGAATTGAGCACCTGATCGGAGGCTTTGGAAATTTCCTCCGCCACCTCGTTTCCGAAGGTCACAATAGAGTTGGGATCGTTGGCGTTTATAGTGCTTACCAGCTTGTCGATCTCATCGCTTGAAACAAGCTCCCTTGTAAGCTCCTCCTTTGTGTCGATTATGGAGTAGGTCTGAGGAGCGGAAATATTGATGTTAAGACCTTTGTCCGCTTCCTCCTTGACCGTAGTGGTCACATCAATGATATCCGACTTTTTCTCATCGGAGGGCGTAAACTGCAATGCCATTTTTCATCGTCCTTTCTTATTAAATAAATTTCCGAAAAATCCGCCTTTTTTCTTCTTTGCCCTTGCTTCTGAGGGAATGGAAAAGGAGGGGACTTTTACATTGTAAACAAAATCATTGAAGGTGTGTATCTCAAATGCTCTGTCCGAAACAAACACCTCAATATCCCTGTAACCGCAGGGGGAAAGAATAAGTACGTCAAACCCCAGGTAGCTCATGAGCAGGAGCTGGGCGCATTCAAGCTTTGAGAACATAGTCTCCACAGCGTCCACCACTATGAATTTAGGCACTTCCTTGGTAAAATCATACTGCTGCAAAAGCTGCAATACTCTCTTGTTAAGGGTAAGCCCCGAGAAAACCGCATAATCATATTCCTCAAGGGGGTTGCCCGTAGTGAAAAGCCCGTCTCTTATCATAGCCTCGATCTTCTCGAAAATATGCGCCTGTATCTCCACGGGAAGATAACCGTAAGGATTAAGGGAGGAATGCATCAGCCTGTCTTTCATAAGCATTCCGTCGCTGTCCCTGAATGGGGCGTAAGCTCTTGTAACAGCCGCCGAAAGTTCCTTGCCGGGCACGGCGGATTTATTGTGGATAAGAGTGTCGGGTGTCAGCAGATCCTCCACCATATCCCAGTAAGACTTGATGTCTCCGTTATCCGCTCCCGAAAGCTTTGCGAAGATCGTGGGCACCGTTACCCTGTCCCCCCTGACGTTAAAGCCCGCACGGAATTTCGCCGCCTGCTCCCACAAAATGAAAATTTCATCCACAGTGGTCTTTAGCACCGCCGAATCCATTTTCTTGAACTGCCTGTCACGGAACATGGTATCGCCGTTATACAGCATAGTGTCCAGCTCACGTTCGGCATTGTAGGCAACAGTTGCGATCTTCGTTTTAACGGGTCTGCTGGGGTACGGGATAATATCCCCCGAATAAGGAAATTCCTCTTTTTGGATATCCGCCGCAAAGGGACACATATCGAATATCTTTTCCACGCTTTTATCGGGGCTTATGCAGATAACGTCAAAGCCGCACCTCTGCGCATAGCAAAGGAAAAGTGCGTCTCCCGCCTCGGGATTGCCGTAATAGAGCAGTATGGGGATCTTCTCGCTTTGCCCTGCGCCGATAGCGTTTGCTATCATATTAAGCTTTGTGACCAGTGACACTCCAATGTCGAACACGTCTGTGTTTATACTTGAAAGCATTTCTCCCAAAGCCCGCTGGCAAAGGATAGTCCGCTCCCTGCCAATATTGCCGCCCCTTATTTCAATATTCATGCAAAGCCCCGAAATTACTGCCCCGGAGCTGCTTCTGTCTATGGAGGCAAACACTGCCATTGCCCTGCTGTCGGGTTCGTCAAGAGGCGAATCAATAAGAGCAAAGGGACGAACCTGCTTTTTAATGTCCTCCTTTAACCCGTAAAGGAAATTGGTGTAGCCGTCTGCCTCGGTACAGCCGTAGATGAGCATAAAATATACCCCCAACATTTCACGTGGAGAAAAATGCCCTCCTCTTGAATAAAGCCGCACCGAATGTTCCTCGGCCAGATCCGCCGCTAAATTTTTGATATCAGCCGAAATCCTTTCGACTTTTATGTCCGCTCCGGAAAACATAAGCCGAAATTGCCGCCCCCTTCCTGCGTTTTATATTAAAGTCCGCCGATGATCTTATCATCTTGACCGCAAACTTAGCTGTGTCAACAAGATCACCCGCAAAATTATGACCATTCATATACATTATACAACATTTCGAGGGCGTCTGTCAAGTAGACCCGGCAATTTCTAATAATTTTTTAATATAATGCACGGGAGAATAATATGTCTGCCGTTAAACAAGCCCGCTGTTGTTCACCGCCGACACCAGCGCCTCCACCGAAGCGTCAATAATATCGGGCTTTATGCCCACGCCCCAGAATACGCCGGCGGCGGTCTCAATGCCCACATATGCCGCAGCCCTTGCCTGAGAGGAGGTCTCGAGAGCGTGCTCGGAGTAGGTCACAAGCTTATATGAGATACCCAGGCTGTCCTTTACGGCGTTGGAAACAGCGTCAAGCCTGCCGTTGCCCTCTGCCTCACGGCACACGATCTTATCGCCCTTGTGCACGGTAACGGTCGCTGTAATACTGCCGCCGTTCTGTCTGAAATGCGCCTCATCTATCTTAAAAGCTGTCTCAATGTTCACATACTTCTTGTCGAAAATGTCCTTTATCTCGGGAGGCATAAGCTCCTTGTGGCTGCGGTCGGAAACTTCCTTTACAGCCACACGCAAATCGTCCCGCATTTTCGGCGGCATTTCTATGCCGTACATAGTCTGCATAATGTAGCCGATACCGCCCTTGCCCGACTGAGAGTTGATACGGATAACGTCCGTTTCATACTCTCTGCCCACGTCCTTGGGGTCAATGGGCAGATAGGGAACATTCCAGTGGTCTGTGCCTTTTTCCTCACGCCACTTCATACCCTTTGCAATGGCATCCTGATGAGAACCCGAAAACGCCGCAAACACCAGTCTGCCCGCATATGGGGTACGCTCGTTCACTTTCATACGTGTAACTCTCTCGTAAATTTCCACCAGCGACTGCATATCCGAGAAATCGAGACCCGGCTCAACTCCCTGTGAATACATATTCATAGCCAGTGTTACCACGTCCACATTGCCCGTGCGCTCGCCGTTGCCGAAGCAGGTTCCCTCGATCCTGTCGCCTCCTGCCAGCAGACCCATTTCAGCGTCCGCAACACCGCAGCCGCGGTCGTTGTGAGGGTGGAGAGATATAACAATGTTTTCACGGTCATGCAGATTGTCGTTCATATATTCGATCTGAGAAGCATACACATGGGGCATGGACAGCTCCACAGTCACAGGCAGATTTATAATTACCTTTCTATCGGGAGTGGGCTTCCATATGTCGATAACACGGTTGCATATCTCCAGCGCAAATTCGGGCTCTGTGCCCGTGAAGCTTTCGGGGGAATATTCAAAATAAATATTGCCCTCTGCCTCCTGCCTGAACTTTTCGCACAGCTCCGCCCCTGTTACGGCAATTTCGATTATCCCCTCTTTATCCTTGCGGAAAACCTGCTCACGCTGAGCCTTTGAAGTAGAGTTGTACAGATGAACGACAGCGTTTTTGCAGCCCTTTATAGCCTCGAATGTACGCTTGATAATATGCTCCCTTGACTGGGTCAGCACCTGTATCCTCACATCATCGGGGATCATATTCCGCTCAATGAGCGTTCGACAGAACTCGTACTCCGTGTCCGAAGCAGCGGGAAAACCCACCTCAATATCCTTAAAGCCGATCTCAACCAGCTTTGTGAAGAACTCCAGCTTTTCCTCCAGGCTCATGGGGGTAATGAGAGCCTGATTGCCGTCCCTCAGATCGACCGAGCACCACTGGGGAGCATGGTCGATATACTCCTTTTCCGCCCATTTCATGCACTTTACGGGCGGCATAAAATAACCTCTTGTGTACTTTGATGCGTTCATAATAAATTTCCTCCGTTTAATTTTTTACGGTCAATATTTCCGACCTCTTAAAATACTTCGATTTTTCGGGCAATATTACCCGCAAACCGCAATAGATCGCTTAGCTCAGATAGCATTACCCTCGCCTCCTTTATCATTCGGGCAACAAAAAACGCCTCAATAAAGCCTATAACAGCCTTAAAGAGACGAGCGCAAACCCGTGTTACCACTCTTATTCACCGCCGAATCGCTCCGACAGCCTCAACCGCATCCAACAATGCGCCTCTCTGTAACGGGAGAACCCGTTCAAGCTTAATAATAAGTATGCATTATTGCATATCTTCTTACGTTCGGCCGAATGCTCGGGGAGGAGCTATTATCCGCTTACAATACCGCCTCGCACCTTAACGGCGGCTCTCTGAAAATGAACTGCGGTTTTATATCCCGTCATCGCATTTAAAAATATTTACATTTATCAGTTTAGCACATTTGCAAGGGTTTGTCAAGAGGGTTTTAAAAAGTTCGTAATTTGTTTACATTTGGCAAAATGACGAAAATCGGGTGCTGTTGTAAATGTGTCCAAAAAGCACTTATTGCAGACATTTCGGCGAGGTATACGGTTGAGGTTGCTGCGTCAAGTAATAATAAAGGAGGAAACGGCTAAATGTATAGTCTCAGGATTGACAAATAACGGAAACGGTGATATAATAAAACAAAAAACTATACTTTATCCTATACTCAATTATGAAAGGTGATTTTATGAATTATTGGAAAAAAGTTAAGATACCTTTAATAGCTATCATCGTTATTATAATATTCGTTATTTATGATGCTGTACAATTTATTCCCTCATATTCAGACAACGGCAGGCGTTTTAGCATAACGATTCCTGAAGTGACTACTTTTCAAATGCCTGCACCAAAGCATAAGCTTATAAGATACATGACTAAGAAGTACAAGGTAAGATTTCACGAGTATCATGGTGAAGAATACTTAGAGGGTGGGATTTCATATGAACATCTGAGTTCGGATTATTTTGAGGAAAAATATAACGGAATAGTGGTATTTACAGATGAATATCCAGGACATTATTTTTATGTATGCGACTATTATGGTGCGATACATGATGATTACGGAGTTCATATTGCTCAGAGCAACGCCGAAACAAAATTAATGGAACGTTTGGATAAAGTGATTGATGAGGATGTTAAAATAATTCTTCACCCTAATGGGTTTCAGAAGTATATATTTGATGAATATGTAGGTGCTTATGATTATTTGGAATATGGCACATATACCATAAAAATATACATATCCGGAAAAGGAGAAAATGCGGAAGATGATTTAGAGAAAATCAAGGAAATAATAGAACCCTATTGGATAATTGATCGTAGAGTGATGATTTATTATGTAGATGAGACTGTGTGGAATAATGTTGAATCTTTGGATTTTGGTACTTATAAGGATAATGTGATATATAACAAAAGGGGCAAGGGCTGGATCAATTCATTCGGAGAGTTGACTTGGGAATGGATACCCGGTTAGAATTTCGGTTCTGAATTATGAAGTTTGAAAATACAAACAAAAAGACACCATGAAAAAAGGC
>CAMWIR010000027.1 GCA_947174365.1 uncultured Ruminococcus sp.
CTGATTAAAGGTATTTCCCCCGCCGTAGGCGGGGGAAATACCGCCACCCATAGCCATTTTTAAATTCAAGAAAATCTTAAAAGCGATTTAATCAGCGTTTCCTTAAATTACATATAATATCAAATCTATTCGATTGCGTTATGAAATTATTCGCCTTTCACCGTCCAAAAACAATCCATATCGTCCAGCACAGCGCAAAGACTTTTACGTGTGTGCAGCATATCTTTATAGATACCACGAATGTGCTCCAGCTCCATATCTGCCTTTTCAATGGCGTTTTCACGAAGAAGCTTCGCATATTTCCTGTGCTTTTCGTACTCCTTTTTGCGGGTCTCAACAATGCGGCGGTATTCCTCGTTTGTAGGCCCCGAAAAGCCGTCGTCTATCCCGTCTCCCGAAACATGGGTCTCAAAAATGCACGCTTCGGGGCTTTCTCTAATAATAATATCCCGCTGCACTTTCACATCCCGCCCCATAAAAGGCGTCGCACTGTTTATCGCACCGTAAATTTCCCTCAGCACCCACTTTTCATATGCCGGGTCTGCTTTCATGGCAGCCAGTCCCTCGTCCGAAAAAATTATCCAATTATTCTGTCTGCCGTCATTATTTTTATACATTTTGTCAATAGTCCTGTAAATATATGCCTCATATTCAAAGTCGCTCATCTCCGAAGTATCGGCAGCGCACGCACTGCCAAAAACATCTGCCGAATTTTTGCTCCCTATCTCCAGTGTGTCCCTCTCGGCCGCCCTATAATTCTTTGCCTCACTTACAGCAGACTTACACAATGCATTTGACAATTCTCCCGCAAACCCCTGCTTATCCCCCTTGATTTTATTGCGCCCTGCATTTGCAGTCTTTCTCTCACCTATTCCGTTTACATTCATAAATAAAAACTCCTTTCAAATACAAAAATTCAAACGCTTAATTTATTATCACAATAATTTTCCTTATCATATTTTCACATCACTGTTTAATAAATTGTAATCGGCCATTACATTCACATTTTTTCTTAATTCCAAGAAAAAATCTTAAACCGGGAATTCTCCTTACAATTTCATATACAATAAATGTCACAACAGCCGAAACCAATTGTATCAATAAAAATTGTCCAGCAACACCCACAGGCAATTTCAAAACCCAAAATCCCGTAACCACCAAAATCGTCATATGCAAAATATAAACAGGAAAACTCGCCTGCGTCAAATAATCACTGATATGATTATGAAAATTTAGCCTTGACTGCCCTATGCCAAGCAAAGTGATAATTCCTGCCCAGCCGAAAAAAATATATAACCCCGTGATCCGTATATCACGAATATTCTCAAAACAGTACAGATAGGTGTACAGACTGCCCGATATAACCCAAAGTCCCAAGCTGAAAAAACGATATTGCTTTATTTTTTGCAGAACGCTTTCTTCCGAAATGATATAATATCCGAACAGAAACAATATCATAAATTGCCCCAAGCTTTTACCGCCTATATTCATAAAATATTGACAAAGCCATTCCGGAATAAACAGAAGAATAATTAAGAAATACCTCATACCCTCAATCTTAAAATCCGGCAAATATTTTCTCTGCATTATAACTATCAAAACAGCCGCTAAAGAAATAACATACAAATATATCAAAAACCAAAGATGCGCAGGAGTAAATCCCCCATGATATCCCGTCAAATCGGTTACCTTTGTAAAAAACAGCTTATATTGCTCCCAATAATTTCCTGTATATCCGTTAAAAAACACTTCCGCCGTATAGGTCATTATAGGTACAAGTACCGTCAATCCAAAACAAAACGGAATAAGCAGTTTTTTTGTCCGCTCAGCAATAATTTGCCCTAATGACCTTTTTCTGAAAGCATATTTAAAGCTTATTCCTGCAATAGCAAACAAAAAAGTCATGTACCAAGGATACACTGCGGTCGAAAACACATAGAGAACAGTATTTGTATGTGACCATATGTAAAATCCGCTGTATTCGCCTCCGCTCCAAATCTGTGCAGCATGAAACGGAAAAAGCAGCAGTATTGCCATCCATCTTAGATTATCTATGTAATATTTTCTCTCCATTATACTGATCCTTTCTCCGTATATAATACTAATCTTCCATTGAATCATTTACAATCTCTCGTTGTAAAACCACATATTTTAAAGCTTTTACGGCGATTTCCTGTCCATAATTCCAATGGATATTAATACGACAAATATTTCCTATGCTTTTTATTATACCACGCAAATCCAAGAAAGTCAATAAAAATGCCGCTCCTTTTACAAAAAGAAACGGCAAATTTGGCATACCATTAAAGAAATACCGATCAAATTGCTTTTTGATTTTACAAGGGGATACAGGAAGAGATTTTCCCCGCCTACGGCGAAGGAAACGCATTTGATCCGAAATTTCTCAGGGTTCGCAGCTGTCGCCCAGCAGGATATTTTTTATGCTTTTATCTATTTCATCGTTATTCGGTCCTTGCAGGATCAGGAGCTGAATAACTTCACGGCTCTCCCTTGTATGCGGCAATTCGGAAGCAAGGTATTTCGCTTTTTGAGCTTCGCCGCATTTCAAATATAAAAAGCACAGCATCGCACGAATTGTTGCCTTTTGCTTTTCATTATCCGACAGCGGAAGTCCTCTTTCCGCTAAGGCGATAGCTTCTTCTGATTTACCCTGCAAAGCCAATACCCCTGCCAGTCCAAGGATAAATCCCGCTTTATTGGGATAAATAAGCAAGGCGTCACGGTATGCCTTTTCGGCAAAGCTGTAATCGCCGCTCCGCTGATAGTCGGAAGCGGTTTTATGGATATTACGGATCGTTTCCTCGGCACGTATGCTGTCCATGCCGATAAGCAGATCGACGCTTGTTTCAAATATATTTGCCAGTGCAGGCAGAAATGTTATATCGGGATAACATTCTCCCCGCTCCCATCTGGAAACGCTTTGGGGCGTGATCCCCAGATACTCGGCAACGTCCTCTTGCGTAAGATCCTTCATAAGACGGTACTTTTTTAAATTTTCCGATAAATAAAGCATATTTCTTATTTCTCCTTTTCACTTGAATAAATTATTATAAACCGCAGCCTCCTTATCTGTATTTTATCAAGAAATATGCCTGCAGTCAACAACGCATTTGTTGAAAAAAATTCAATCTGCATACAAACAGCCGGCAAACCGTTTACAAAAAGATCCCGAAAAATTTATCAAACAGGTCATTTTTACAAAATCCCCCGAATATTTATGCTGTAAGCCCGTTGGGTAAAACTAACTTCAATCGGAGGTATGCAGCGTGAATAACGACCTTAATAATATGGCGAAAAGGTACAAGGACGAGATGATGAGGCTGTACCACCAAAGCGGCGCATCCGGGAAAAAGCAGCAGAGCAGCGGCATTATGGGCATGGGTTCGGGGATGAGCGGAAATGCCGTAAATGCGCAGATGAGCAAATCCGCCACAGACCGCATGGCGGTTCAGGCGCAGGATTATGCAGCGGCAAACGGCGGTCAGACAGCTTCAAATATGCAGAGGAATGCGGCGGGAACGCCTGTGCCGAACGTCCCCGGGGCAAGCTTTTACAATAGCTCGGGAATGGATCAGAATATGTCCGCACAGAACGGTTCAAACGGAAATATGGATAATATTGACAGCAATATGCAGGTAACGGGTTGCAGCGGCGGCAGCGTTACCGTTCCCATAAACGTGCCTGTAGAGTGCGAATGCCGCTTCCCCACTGCGGAAAGCATTATCGACAGCATTAACAGCGGAAACGCATTGGTTGATCCTCTTGCGGGGCAAAGCAATATGAATCGGCCTGCCCTTTACAATTCAAATGCCGCCGCAAACGGCATGAACACCATGAATACTATGACGGACACGGCAAATATGGCAAACATGACACGCTCTGCTCAGACAATGTCGGCTGCCGACCCGGTAAGTGTGCAGAGTTTAAGTGCTCAAAACATGAATGCTCAGAGCCTGAGCAACGATCTGGGCAGTATCCTGAGCAGTTTTATTATCAACGCATTCCCTACAAATGTGGACTACACCGCAAACGATCAGAACGAGAACACGAGAGAGGTTTTACCCGATTTTGCACTGCCTGCGGATCTGCCCGCCGAAGCAGAGGGAGAAGTTCCGCAAACAAGGCATTTCTCGCCCTCCGTAGGTTGGATAACCATTACAGGCGACAACAGCTGGGGATTTTTCCAGGCTGAGGTTTTCGATGCAAACGGCGATCCCATTCAGGGGGCGCTTGTGATAGTAAGAAAGCTTGTCAATAACAGCGAAAGGCTCACCCGCTTACTGTTCACAAACAGAAACGGCTTTACACCAACCATAGCCCTTCCCGCTCCCCTGTCGGTCAACACAGGCTGGAATTCGACAACGCCATTTTCCACATATGAGATCACGGTACGGGCGCAAGGATATTATACAATGCGCAACATTCAGATAGCTATGTATGCAGGATCAAAAATACGCCAGCCCATTGAAATGACCCGTATCTACCAAAACAACAGACCTATTCAGCCCCGTTCGAACGACTCGGTCGGCTGACAGAAACAAGAGAATAAGAAGCAAGAGGCAAGATGTGAGTTACCTGCATCTTGCCTCTTGAATTTTTCCTTATTCGTCCAGACACTTGTCAAGACCGTCGATTATGGCTTGTTTATCCATTTTCTGTCCTATGAACACAAGCTTTATTTCCCTGTCGCCGTATTTCTCGTCCCAGTCGGCGGCTATATCGGGATATTGCTTTAACAGCTTCTTCTGCTCCTTTTCGGGGGCGGCAGCGAACCATTTTCCCGAGTCTGTAGCGGTTATCTGCACTCCTGCCTGCTCAAAGACAAAAGCGTTCTCGTAATCATCGGAGAACCAGAGCATTCCTTTGCAGCGAATGACTTCCTTGGGCCAGTTGCCCACCCACTCCTGGAGCTTGTCTTTATTGAAAGGTTGACGGCGGCGGTAAACAAATGTGCCTATGCCATATTCCTCTGCCTCGCCTTCCTCGTGGTTGTGGTCGTGATGATGGTGGTGATGGTGTCCGCCGTGTTCATGCTCGTCATGTTCGTGGTCATGTTCATCATGGTCGTGGTGATGATGTTCATGCTCCTCATGGTCATGGTCGTGTTCATCATGGTCGTGATGATGTTCATGCTCCTCGTGCTCATCTTCCTCGGAAACGCCCTCTTCATAGGCTTTTGCCCAGCCTGCGGAGGTAACTGCCTTTTCAAAATCGTAGGAATTTGTATCAAGGATATCCCCAACGGCTACCTTGCCGAATGTCGACTCGATAATGCGTGCCTGGGGCTGCAATGTCTTTATCATAGCCTTTACCCTGCCAAGCTGCTCGGGAGTGACTTTATCCACCTTGTTAAGGATAATTGTGGAGCAGAATTCTATCTGCTGAATGAGAAGATTTTCAATGTCCTCCTCCTCGATATCCTCCGAAAGCAGCTTATCTCCGCAGCCGAATTCGGTGGCCATGCGAAGAGCGTCAACCACTGTAGCTATATTGTCAAGCCTGCATATGGCGGGATAGCGCCTGTCCGCCTTGCCCTCAAGCACCGCTATGGACTGGGCAATGGGCAGAGGCTCGCAAATGCCGCTGGCTTCTATCAAAATATAGTCGAATTTTCCCGATTTTATAAGCTCGGTTATCTGATTCATCAGATCAACCTTCAGAGTGCAGCAGATACAGCCATTGGAAAGGGGAACTAAATTTTCATCCTTCTGGGTAACTGCACCGCCCTGCTCGATAAGGCGTGCGTCAATGTTCACCTCTCCTATATCGTTGACTATTACCGCAGTTTTATAGCCCTCCTGGTTGTTCAGAACGTGGTTTATAAGGGTGGTTTTTCCCGCACCCAGATACCCGGTTAAAAGGGTTATGGGAACAAGCTTCTTTGCCATTTTCACAGTACTTCCTTCCTTGAAATTTTCCCATGTAATAACTTTATGCATTATAAAGTATATCACATTGATATTGAATTTTTTTAGTATATTTTGTTAATTTTTCTATTAATGATCCGTGAAAAATCCCGTTAAAACTGGACCTCATTCGCCGTGTCAATAGTTTCAAAGCTGTAGCCAGCTTCTTTGACTATATCTATTACCTCCTGCAAATATTGGGGAGTCAGCTCCAGTGAGTCGTGCATAAGCACCACGGAATGATCGTAGATAAGGCTGTCGGTAAGGTATTCAATGCAGCTGTCATATGTAGCGGAGGTGGTAGCGTCGGAGGTGGCGGCGTTCCAGTCGTAATAGGCAAAGCCCCGCCGCTTCATTTCCGCAATAATTTCATCGGCGGTGTCACGGTTGAAGTTGTTGTAGCTGCCTCCGGGGAATCTGAACGCCCATGGCTTTTTCCCGGTAACGTCGTAAACACGGTTATAGACACGGGCAAAATCATCCAGGAACGCTTCGGTGGACTCGTAAATTTCCTCGTAATCGTGGCTCCAGCTGTGGAGAGCTACGGTGTGCCCCTCGGCTGCAACACGCTGCAAGGTTTCCTCCTTGCCGTCAATGCACCAGCCTGTGATGAAGAATGTTGCCTTGATGTCGTTTTCCGCAAGGATATCCAGAATTTCGGGAGTATATTTGGAGGGGCCGTCGTCAAAGGTAAGATATGCGACCTTGCCCTCGGTCACGGTGTATTCCTCCCTATAGGCATATATGTCCTTGTAGATATATCGGTATTTTTCATCGCCGCACAGATCGGAGTAGAAGCGGTTTTCCTCGATAAGGTTAAGCACCCTGCGGCAGCCTGCTCTTGAAAGGCTGACCCCGTCCCCCATATCGTAAACATCCTTTAAAAAGCCATTCTCATCGGACAGCTCGGTGAAGATATCCATATAGATCATATATCTGTCGGGGCAGCCCCTTACGGCGGAATGCAGAGCTGAGTTGTATTTGGCTATGGTGTCGCCCGCTCCCTTTTCCTCGGCGGCGGGGGTCATGCTGAGGATTATCACCATGCTGTCGGGGTTCTGCTCCCGCAGCTCCTCTGCGGCTTCCACCACTGTATCGCCGAATTCCTCGGGAGTCAGCTCCGAAAAAAGATCGTGCACTCCCGTCCACAGGTATATATAAGGCTTGCCGGCGTTTTTCACGGCTCGTGAAACGGTGATCTCCTCGCCTCCGCTGTTTATCCTGCCGCTAAGCAGCCCGGCGGTTTGTGCACCCGAAACGCTGATAACGCTGCCTTCTTCCATAAGCCCGTGGGAAATAAGTCCGCCGCAAATCTCATCTCCCACAATAAGAATATGCTCGGAATAATCGTAGTTATAGGCAGCAGGCAGATTTACACGAACTTCCCCGGTCGGTTCGGTGCTTTGGGTCATGGTTATTTCCTCGTAGACCGCAATATATTCTTCATTTATCTCCTCCGCCGCTTCCTCTTCGCTGCCGCATCCGCAGAACATAAGCGATAACAGCAGAGCCATTGCCAAAGCTTTTTTCTTCATACCCTATCACCTTTGTTTTTGTTGTAGATCGTCTGTTTTCGGAGCTTTATAAGTCGTATACAGGTTCCAGATCTTCAAAGCTCTCATAATAGTAAATGCCTGTAAAGCCGTTGCTGCCCACGTATTCGCACATATAATCGGTGGTGGCATAACACTGGGCGGCTTTGAGCTTTTGAGTTTTATTGTCAAAGACAGCAAAGAACACTCCCTCTTTTTCAGGGTATGTCACAAACTCTCTGCCGTTTACGGTAAGAGATGCATACGCTCCTGCGTTTGCACCGCTGCTTTTGGCGGTTACGGTATATTTGCCGTCATAGAGGGAAATCGTTTCGGAAAGCATTTCGTTTGCCGAAGCCTTTTCAAACACGGATTTTCCGCCGCTGTAGACGCCTATGAAGCTTTCGCCGTTTATGCAGTCAAAAAGTTCGTCCATTCCTATTTTTTTGAAATTGCTTTTCTCCGCCCATTCCATATTGTTGCCGTTGCTGCCGTTAACAAGCGCCACAACGGTGTAGTCGTGAGTTTTCATAAGGTAGGAAAATTCTTGCAGATTTAGATTTACAAATATAGCATGAGGATTTCTTTCCAGCTTGGCGTTTACTTCCGCGCTGCCGATCCACATGGGATAGAACAGAGATTTATAGGGGAATACGCCGTGAACGCCCTGATCTATGCAGAATATATTGTACCAAAAGGTAACGATAAGCGTAACGGCTGTTACCCCTGGAAACAGGAACTTTGAGACATATTTTTTCAGCTTGTAATATTTTTCGGGAGATCTTTTTCTGCCGCCTTTTTTCCTTTCCTTTTTGCCGTTCTTCAGCCCCTCCGCAAGCTCTGCGCAGTAGGTGCGGTAAAATTCCAACGCCTCGGGCAAGGATATAAGGGTGTAGATATAAATGGGCAGTGTGAAACGCTCCAGAATAAAATGCTTTATAATAAAGAGCCATATAAAGAAATTTATAAAAATGAACCAAGTGAACATTTCGGCTGTCCGTCCCGCTTTTTTCCAGCCAAGAAAGTAGGCGGACATTATAATTATCAGCAGCACTGAGGGGACTATGAGGAATATGGGAGAAAGTCCTCTGGTAAGATAAGGCGTTCCCAGGTACTGGGAATATTTTTTAAAAAACTTTGTCAGGATAACATTCAGAAGTTCATTTGAAAAAATAAACACCAGCAGTCCCCCGCCGCCGACAATTCCCAGAAAAAGCGGCTTTGGCTTAAAAAGAGAAACAATATAGACAGGGATCATTATCAGCACCGAGTAATGGAAAAGCGCTCCTAAAAGAATGACAGCCAGAACGCCCAAGTGCTTTCGGTTCACAAAGAAGCCGTAAGCCATAAAGACAAAGGCTGCCGCTATGGACTGGCGGGTGAAGTTCATGCCGTTATATAGAAAGGTTATGGCAACGTAAAGCCAGGCGGAGAGCCATGGCATTTTGCTGTACCTGATTATGGTATAGGCTGCGGGGCAAATTGTCAGCAGGGCGCAGATGATATTGAGGGCAAGGTAAGCGCAGTCTGAGGGGAAAATACTTGCGGTAAGCTTCATCAGGGCGGAATAGCCCCATTCAAATCCATAGCTTTCCGATATCTGCCTCACGGACATATTATCGTTTATGACGCTGTAGAGGTAATGCCGATAGTTGCCGTAGTCGTTGCCTGTATCGTATCTGAAGGCTATCATCAGCAGCATAAGACCGAAGCAGCAGCAGACATATATTACAGTTTTTTTCTTAGTGGGGTTTATAAAGCAGGTCGGCACGGCAAGCCCGAAAATAAGGGCGATAAGGATATAATACGCTGTCATATTTTTTCGCCTTTCAATTTTTTGCATTTATTATTTATTATACCACACAATTTATGAAAGGTCAACCGATTATTTATGAATTTACTTGTAAACGGGGAAAATTTTCGGCAGCGAATTTTTGGCAGCGAATTTTTCGCATATTACAAGTTCATATCCGCTGCACGCAAAAGAGCCTGCCCCATAAACGGAGCAGACCCGAAAATTCCCGAATATTTGCTTTTACGCTCTGCGTTTTACGCAATTGCCTCTTTTACCTTTTTAACGATATTATCGGCGCAAAGTCCGAACTCTTTCAGCAGGTCGGCGGCAGGCCCCGAGTGACCGAACACGTCGTTCACGCCCACTTTTACAACCTTAACGGGGCACTCCTCGGTAACGACTTCCGCTACGGCAGAGCCGAGGCCTCCGATAACGCTGTGTTCCTCGGCGGTGACGATAAGGCCTGTTTCCTTGGCAGCCTTTATGATGATATCCCTGTCAAGGGGCTTGATTGTGTGGATATTTATCACACGGGCGGAAATGCCCTCACCTGCCAGAATGTCGGCAGCCTCAAGTGCCTCGTTTACCATAAGGCCTGTAGCGATAATGGAAACATCGCTGCCGTCTCTGAGCTGCACTCCCTTGCCAAGCTCGAATTTATAGGTCTCCTTGTCGTTGAACACGGGCACGGCAAGTCTGCCGAAACGCATATAAACGGGACCTTCAAAGTCAAGGGCTGCTTTTACAGCTGCCTTTGCCTCAACGTCGTCGGCGGGATTGATAATGGTCATGCCGGGGATAGTGCGCATAAGGGCAATATCCTCGTTGCACTGGTGGGTGGCGCCGTCCTCGCCTACGGAAATTCCTGCATGGGTAGCGCCTATTTTAACATTAAGATGAGGGTAGCCTATAGAATTTCTCACTATCTCAAAGGCACGCCCTGCCGCAAACATTGCAAAAGAGCTGGCGAAAACCTTTTTGCCTGTGGAGGCGATACCTGCTGCAACGCCCATCATATTTGCTTCCGCTATACCGCAGTCGACAAATCTTTCGGGACACGCTTTTTTGAAGATCCCCGTTTTTGTAGCGGCAGCAAGGTCTGCGTCAAGGACTATAAGGTCGGGATATTCCCCCGAAAGCTCCGCAAGTGCCTCGCCGTAGCTTTCTCTTGTGGCTTTTTTAATTACATCTGCCATTGTTTACGCCTCCTTTTCTAATGAAGCCAGTGCGGCTTTCAGCTCGTCCATTGCCTGTGCGTACTGCTCGGCATTGGGGGCGCTGCCGTGCCAGCCTACCTGGTTTTCCATAAAGGAAATGCCCTTGCCCTTGGTGCTGGTCTGGATTATTGCCACGGGCTGTCCGCTTACCTTTTCCGCCTCGTCGAATGCCTTTTCGATACTGTCGAAATCATGGGCGTCCATGGTTATAACGTGCCAGCCGAATGCCTCGAATTTATCGGTAATGGGCATGGGTGAGCATACTTCGGTTATTTTGCCGTCTATCTGGAGGCCGTTATTGTCCACCACTGCCACAAGATTATCCAGCTTATAGTGGGCTGCAAACATAGCCGCCTCCCATACCTGGCCTTCCTCCACCTCGCCGTCGCCGAGAATGGCGTAAACCTTATAGCTTTCATCGGAGAGCTTGCCGGAAAGAGCCATGCCGCAGGCTGCAGAAATGCCCTGACCCAGCGAGCCTGTGGACATATCCACTCCGGGGATATGCTTCATATCCGGGTGACCCTGAAGCCTTGCGCCTATTTTGCGGAGGGTCTTGAGCTCCTCCTCGGGAAAAAAGCCTCTTTGGGAGAGCACCGAATAGAGGGCGGGAGCGGTGTGTCCTTTTGAGAGGACGAGTCTGTCCCTGTCCGCCATTTTGGGGTTCTTGGGGTCTACATGAAGCTTATGAAAATACAGGTATGTGAGAGTATCCGCAATGGAAAGCGAGCCGCCCGGATGACCGGACTTGGCGTTAAACACGCCCTCGATGATTCCCATGCGCACCTTGCAGGCAGTTATTTGCAGCTGCTTTTTCAGAGTTTGATCCATAGCTTTATCATCATTCCTTTCTTCTTCCGCAAATGCCGCCCGAAAAGCGGCTGCGGAAAAATTACCGTTACTTACATATATTATACCAAAGAATTCCATAATTGTCAATAAAAATTTTTCCTTTTAACAAAAAATGAACGGCAAAAAAGGTTTCGCTTAAAATCGGGAGAGCGAATGAATTTTTCAAAGGCTGTCCGCTTGCTTTTTGATGTAAGATCATATAAATTTATTTTATGGGAACGTACCCCGTTTCCTCGACTATCCTCTGCCCGTTTTCCGAAAGAAACCAGTTGATAAGCGTGGGGATGTTGGGATTGGTATTTCGTTTGTCATATACGGCGTAAAAATCCACGCAGATCGGGTATTCACCTTTTGAAATGCTTTCCTTGTCGGGATAGACTCCGTTTAATGAGAGTATCTTCACGCCGTCGTTTTCCCGCATTCCCGTGACATAATACCGAAAAGAAAATCCAATGGGACTGCCCCGCCAGCCGCTGTAATTTGGGACTGTTTCCGCTCCGTTCATGAATTTCAGAAATGCGCTCTGGCTTCCGCTGCCCGCAAGCCTTTGCAATGGATTTATGGGAAGCTTTTCGCCCCCAAGCTCCGACCAGTTTTTATATTTGCCCGAATAAATTTCTCTTATTTCGTTTGCGGTAAGGTTGTCTACGGGATTGGAATCGGTTACCATGAACACAAATGCGTCCCTGCCTATGGGGACAAATTCCAGCTCCGCTCCCACTTCCTCGGCGTAGCTAAGCTGTTCGGCGGACGGAGCGGCGCAGACAGCGATATCGGCATTTCCGTCTGCAACGCCCTTGTATGCTTTGAGGGTATTCCGCATTTGCAGCTTGCTTTCGGGGGTAAAATCTCTGCCGTCAAATTCCACGGAGGCTTCGGGATAAACGGCGTTCACAAAGGCTGAATAAACGGGGTAAAGTCCCTCTGCACCGTCTATTACGGGCAGTTCGCCGGTCAGGGGCAGGGTGTCCTTTATATTTACGATATTTGTATTTTCATCAAAGGGAAGATAGTCGGAAACCTCTATGGAGCTTGTTCTGGGCTCCGTGCCGTCCTCGGTCATGAGACGTTTGGTGCAGGTGAAATAAATGTAGATGTCCGCTGCGGCAAAAAGTCCTGCCAATGCCGCAAGTATTATGATCTGTTTTGCGAGCTTCATATTCTACCTGCCCCCTGCGATAAATTCGATTATGGACGCATTTTTATAGAGCACTGCTGTGTATATAACCAGTGCGGCGGTTATCAGAGTTCCCGCTGCAGTCACTATAGCAAGCAGTCTGCGAAAGGTTTTGTCGCTCATGAAAAATTCTCCTTTACATAAAGGTTATGGGATCAATAAAAGTCCAGACAACGGTCAGAACAGCAACAAACAAAACCAACGACGCAATGAAAAACGATGAGGAAATTACAAAACGTGTACGGGCTTTTTCATGAGCCTCCTTGCTGCCTTTACGGGTCTTAAAAAAGAGTATCATCATGACCAGATTCCACACGCCCACAGCGCCGAACAGTATTCCGGAAATTGTTAAAAGCATTTTTTCATCTCTCCCTTATATAAAGTGCTCAACAAGCATCATCAGCAAATAACAAACCGCCGCCAGCACTATGCCGACAGTCAGAATCGCCGAGGATCTTATAAACATATTCTCTGCCTTTTTGTGCTTTTCCTCAGCACTTCTGAGTGTTGCAAGAAAAATAATAAATGCGGTAAAATCCCACAGTGCAGCAAGCACGATTGCGGGCAGGAGTACAAATAATAACAATACACCCGGAAGAAAAAGGAATATATCCATAAACTGCCTCCTTTACATTCTGAGTATTGATGTTGTAAAAAGCCATGCCAAAAAATTTAATCCTCCGAAAACCAATGTAAAAGCTGTCAGAGCAAGTCCTGCTATTGTAAGATTTGTCTTGGCATTCTCACGCTTTTCGGCGTCCTCTTTCGGTGTTGTGATGAATTTATAAAGCCTGAAAATGAATATTACGGTAAGTACTGCAATAATAATATCTCCCAAAATTTTCACAGCGCTTTTACCTCACTTTGTTATTTTATGCTCTATGTAAAATTTTTTAAGCTCTGACTTTCGCTCCTCGGGCAGAAGCTTTTTGGGGATACCCTGCAATGCGCCCTCCAGCGCCAGCAAGCGGTGAATACAGGCGGAGGGGTCTGCGGCTTGTATTTTCAGCCATGCCTTTTCTGCGCCGTCCGCCGCTAAATCTTCATATGTATATATGCCTGCGTTATTGAGCTGCTTTTCCACTTTTTCTCCGATATTTGGCAGTTCACTGAGCTTTGTCATTTTTCATTCCTCCATAAAATTTATACGGTTATATTATAGCATTGGAAACATTTTACAGCAATATGTAATTTGTAATTTTATAAATGACATTTGTAACTTTTTTGAGCATTTTCATTATCGAGATCGAGCGGTTTGTTTCCCTATAATTTCATTTTATTTTTATATATCCTCTTTGCATGGATTGCCGTAAATTTTCATAAGCTCGGGACTTATGCCGCCGCCGTTCATATAAAGAGCGGGCATTACCGTCATAAAGGGCTTGCCGCCCTTGCGCCCCTCTATAAGAAAAAGCCATGGAGGGGTTTCGGGAGATTTGGCAACAAAGCTGAGGGTTTTCGGCTCGATATGATTTTCACGCATGGCGCAGATAACGTCCGCAAGGCGCTCGGGTCGGCTGCAAAGGCACAGTCTGCCGCCGTATTTGAGAAGCCTGTCCGCTCCCCTGCATATGTCGTCAATATTGCATAATATCTCATGACGGGCTATGCGGTGGGCTTCGCCGAGGCTTTCCATGCCCGCTCCCGCCGCTTTATAGGGAGGGTTGCAGGTAACAAGGTCAAAAGTGCCCCCGGGCAATTCTCCCGGCAGGGCTTTAATGTCCATGCACAGGGGATAAACATTGTCAAAGCCGGAATTTTCCACGGTCAAATCAAACTGCTTAATGGCGGCGGACTGTATGTCTATCCCCCACACCTCTGACGGCGCATATCGCAGCCGAAGCAGCACGGCAATGATACCGCAGCCTGTGCCCAGGTCGCAGCATTTATCCTTATGGCGGGCTTTGGCAAAATCCGCCAGCAGAAAGGCGTCTGTGCCGAAGGTATGCTCCTTTGACACGCACAGCTCGCAGCCCTCGCCGAGTTTTTCAAATGTATATTCGTTCATAAAATTCACCTATCAATATTTCTTTTAATTATATTTTTAAGGGGCGCAAGAATAATTTAATTATACTTTATTTTACATATTATGTCAAGCGTTTAAGATACCCGGAGCAATATTTCAGATTTTATAAATTGATCGAATATAATTTATAAAAAAGCGGACAAAAAATTATAGGAAATTATCAAGGTATAAATTAATGGCAGCCAAGGAATACTAATTTAAAATTTCAAATACAAGGAGCATTTGATAATGACCGTAGTTTTTATCCGTGCGGTAATACTTTACTGTGTGCTGATATTTTCCGTCAGGCTTATGGGCAAAAAACAGATCGGAGAGCTTCAGCCTTCGGAGCTTGCCATAACGATACTTATATCAAACATTGCAACGCTGCCTGTGGAGGATATTTCCATTCCGCTGATAACGGGGCTGCTGCCTGTGCTGACACTGGTTTGCCTTGATGTGCTCATGTCGTGGGTGTCGATGAAATCACGGAAAATGAGAGGCGTTATGTCGGGAGAGCCTGTGGTCATTGTCAGCAACGGACAGATAGATCAGCAGAAGCTGTATAATCTTCGTTTTACCACGGACGATCTTATGGAGGCTATACGTTCAGAGGGTATTTTTGATCTGGACGAGGTGCAGTTTGCGATAGTGGAGACTACGGGAAAGGTAAGCGTTTATCCGAAATTTTATGCACGTCCTGTGACAAACAATGATATGGACATAAAAAATCAATCCACAGACCCGCCTGCGGTGGTAGTTCAGGACGGCTGTATCATGGAATCTTCCCTTAAACGGCTGGGGCTTGGCACGGGCTGGCTTGAAACGATCCTTAAAGAAAACAACACCGAAACCAAGGAAATATTTATTATGACTGCCGAGTCTGCGGGAAAATACAAAATAATCAAAAAAGAGCTGAGCCATGACAGCAAGGGGGCGAAAGTAATTGAGAAGAGTTAAAATAGCCGTATGGCTTATTGCGTTTATTATCGCATATTCGGTAATGTCGCTGTTTGTTCTGAACCATTACAACGAGGAACTGAAAGGTCGCATAGAAAATATTCAGAGCGTTTATGAAAGCGGCGACACGGAAAAGGCGCTTGCCCTGTCCAACGAACTGAACGTTTACTGGCACCGCTATGAGCGTGCAGTAACTATTTTTATTCACGACGGAGCTCTGGAGGAGATCAATTCGTCTATTGCAAAAATAACCCCCTTTATTTCCAATGAAAATTCGGAGCTTATTGCGGAAATTCAGTCAATTTACCACAGGCTGGATCAGATGTATGAGGAGGAGTTTCCTGCGTGGTATAATATTTTGTAGGGATTTGTTACTTTGATGTAATAATTTGTCACCGTATTGTAACTTGCTAAGGTTCTCCGAATGTGCTATAATTTAATAAATACAGTTATATTTTTACTTTACTGCAACACTAAATTTTTTACATTCGGGGGAATATTTATGCGAAAAAACAACAGTAATTTTAAGGTATTTATTTCTGCTTTGACAATTGCGGTATTTCAGACAATGTTGCTTTGCGGCTGCGATTCACAGGCGGAAGTGGGGCAGGAAACCACAACGGAATTTTCCGAGGAAACCGTTGTGACCGAAAGCGTATCGACGACATTAACGGAAAATGAAACTGAAGAAACCACCGTGGAAACTACGGAAGAAACGGTTACGGAAATTTCCGAAAAGCTCGACGAGCCGATCGTTTTAAAAGTACGTACGCATGAATATAAAACTCCCGTTCTGATATTTGAAGATAAGACGGATATTATCGAAAATGAAGAGGATTTTCCCGAGCAAAAGCATATTGACATTGCAAGGGAAGCCGTATTTAATGATGAGGAAATTTCAGAATATATTGAAAAATACAATAATGATGAGAATTACGCTTTGTTCCCTCCCGACCCGGAAAATTTCGTGAAGGTGACAAGCCCCGGAAATATTGCTTTTTCCCGTGGAGTTGCTTATGATTTTGACAAGGACGGGGAAAGGGAAAGCATTATGGAGCTGCGGTATGAGCCGTCTTCATTTATGAGCGGCTGCGCTATAGTTTACTGCGACGGCGATGAATGCGCTATCCTGCCCGAGGGCGGCAACCCGGGGGCATGCTTTACAGTCATGGATTACACGGATTTCTGCGCCGTTAAAATAGATTACACATACGGACTTTCCGGGTGGGATCAGATCATTTACACCTTTGGAGATGAGGGGATAACGCCTGCTGTGAATTATTATCCGGGCAGCATTGATATACATACAACGGAGGACGGCGGGCAGTATTTTATATGCAGGCCGAAGTACAGTATTGCAAGCGCTGTTGTGGTATGCTGGGGTGACGGAGTTTTCAGGCAGGTGAAAACGAGAAAATTAGAGGAAGAATATTTTATTAATGCTGTGGAAAACGGCGATCTGCTTTTAGCGGAAATGAAAAAACAGGGCAAAAAAGTCAAAAGAATTTACACCATGGGCTATTACTGTTTCTGGCTTTGCTATGATGAGGGTATGTTTTATTTTGCGCTTGGTGACGGAAGTGCGGAGATCAATGATTTTGAGTGCCGCAATATGCCTGTTATTGATGATTACGAAAAGCCGATGCACACAAATGAGGATTATGTTGACGGTTTAGACATATGGAATTTATCGGGAATTACAACGGGCATTCTGCCTGCTGTGGAATGTGAAGAAATAGAACGCCAATTTGATACAGAACACCCATTCACATATCCTGAAACAGATGAAGAGTGTCAGCCCTGTGACATTTCGTAAATTACGCCTATTGCACAGAAATGGCGGAATAACTTATTTCAAAGATAACACTATAGAATTTCTTTCCATTAATACCGATCAATTATATTACGGCTGCTTTGACAGCGACACAGGGAAATTCGGATTATATAAAAAGGACAAGGAGTAAACTGTAAAATGCAGGCACAAATTTTTGAATATCTTCAAAAGGAGATACATCACCGCTGCGAACAGCCCTCAAACATATTCGGAATGGGCTGCTATTATCATATAAAGGCTGTTGTTAAAAACGGTGAGATACTTGCGGACAGGTACAATGCAGATAAAGAGGTCGTTATAATTTCGGCGTGGCTGCATGATGTTGCTTCGATAACAGATCACAGTCTTTATGAAATGCACCACATTCACGGTGCGAAAATGGCAAGGGAAATTCTTGAAAAATTAAATTACGAACCGTCTAAAATCCCTCTTGTTGAGGAATGCATTAAAAATCACAGGGGCAGTGTTAAAAACAAAAAGCAGACGGCCGAGGAAATATGCGTTGCGGACGCCGACGCAATTTCGCATTTTGACAGTGTGCCGTCCCTGCTGTATCTTGCTTACAAAATAAGTGGTATGGATATTGAAGAGGGCAGGGAATTTGTAAGGGGCAAGCTGCAAAGAAGCTTTGACAAGCTGTCACCCGAAAGCCGTGAATTTTACGGGGATAAATATCGGAATGTAATGAATATATTGGAATGAAGCGAGGCGAAATTTGAAGGTTACATATAAACTCCCGGGCTTCAATGTTTTTTTGATGTACAAGATTAAGTAAAGGAGCTCAAAAAAATGAAAAAATGCAGAATGCTTTTATTTGACCTTGACGGAACGCTGCTGAAAAGCGACAAAACAATTTCCGAAAGGACATTGTCGGCACTCAGAAAATGCAGTGAGTGTGGTTTATTAATCGGAATTTCAACCTCAAGGAGCGAAGTTAATGCCGAAAAATTCACAATGCAAATAAGGCCCGATATTATAATTTCCAGCGGCGGCGCATTAATTAATTTCAAGGGAAAATACATATACAAGGCTGAATTTTCAAAGGAAGAAACAAGGCGCATAATTGATGTTATCCGCAGCGTTTGCGGCAGGGAATGCGAGATAACCGCCGACACTCCGAACGCTCATTACTGGAATTATAAGACCGACCCACAGGCGCAGGATAAAAGCTGGGGGGACAGTATTTACACGGATTTTGATAATTTTGAACAGTGCACCTTAAAAATTTGCGGAGAAATTTTTGAGGAAAGTCATGCAAAAGAAATTATGGAAAAGCTTGACTTTTGCGACTGCATTCGCTTTACCGACGGGTGCTGGTACAAATTCACCAAAAAGGGGATAACAAAGGAAAGAGGCGTTTTTGAAGCTTGTGCCGCCGCAAAAATATCCCCCGAAGAGGTAACGGCTTTCGGTGACGACTTGGCAGATATACCAATGCTGAAAGCTTGCGGTTTGGGCATTGCCATGGGGAATGCCGTAAAGGAAGTAAAGCAGGCGGCGGATATTGTAATTGGCGGCAATGACGAGGAGGCAATCGCAAAATATCTTGAAGAAAATTTCCCGGGCATTGTCGGATAAATAAAAATGCTTTTGCAGGATATGGAAATTTCCCGCAAAAGCATTTTTTATCCCGAAAACTTATTCAGCGCCGCAGGAAGATAAAGCGAACCGCCTATAAGCAGCAGTCCCCTGTCTCCTGCCACGGCAAATGCACGTCTGTAAACGTCCGACAAGGGCAGACACTCGGCATCGGAAAACATATCGGCAAGCTTTGGCGCAAAAACCGTTCTCGGACAAAAGCCGTCAATGCAGTACGCTTTGTCGATAAGGGGGGCAATGTAGGAAAGAGCGGTTTGCCAGTCCTTGTCGGCGCTCATGCCGCAGATCATTATTTTGGGGTAATGAGGCAGAGTTTTAATAAATTCGCTGAGCGCCCTCATACCGTCGGGATTGTGCGCACCGTCTATTATCACCATGGGAGATCTGTCACGAACTATCTGGCAGCGGGAGGGCATTTTTGCGGCGGCTATGCCCTTTCTTATTTTCCGACTCGTTAGGCGCAGGTATTCCTTTTTCAAAACATTCAGCGCCTCAATGGCGGTAACGGCGTTATATATCTGGTGTACCCCTGCCATAGCCGTGCGGTATTCCTTGCCCTTGTATAAAAATCTGTTTCCGCCTACGCCCATGGTTTCGGGAGTCAGACGTTTAAGGTCGGGACAGTAGAGCTTCGAGCCGTGGATAACGGCGTAATTTTTTATTATTTTATCCGCCTCGGGCGGATTTTTCGGGTACATTACCACAGGGCACTCTTCCTTGATTATACCCGCTTTCTGAAAAGCGATCTTTTCAATGGTATCCCCTAAGATATTCGTGTGATCGAGGGATATGGAGGTGATGACGGAACAGATATTATCCTTGATTATATTGGTGCTGTCGTAAAGTCCTCCAAGTCCCGTTTCAAGCACTACAGCGTCGCAGTCCTGCTCTGCAAAATAGATAAAGGCAATGGCGTTGGTGATCTCAAACTGAGAATATTCCGTTGTACTCCCCGCAATGGCTTGCTTTATTATCCGCACTATCCTTGTAAGCTCCTCATCGGGAATATCCTTGCCGTTTATTTTTATGCGGTCGTTGTAGCGGTAGATAAAGGGAGAGGTAAATTCTCCTGTTTTATACCCCGACAGGGCAAGGCAGGAGGCTATCATACGCACCACCGAGCCCTTGCCGTTTGTCCCTGCCACATGGATAAAATCCAAGGTATCCTGTGGATTTCCGAGGCGGTGCATAAGCCCCTCAAAGCGGGACAAGTCCTTTACGGGCGCTCCGCTTTTTGTAAAGCTGTCAAGAAAATTTATAACTTCACCGTTCATTTTTATCACCCTTTTTTACTGCGGCGGTATCTTGTTAAGTTTTTCACTGCTGCCCTTGTGTTTCACTTCGGTTCACATTATTATACTGTTCGGCTTTTGCCTGCCTTATTTTTGCGGAAAGTGTATTAGCTCTATTGAGCATAAACGGACAGCTTGCCACCATAGGACCGCCTATATCAAGGCTTTGCCCCGCCTCCCACAGATCGCCGCAAAGGTAATAAAGCTCGGCTGTGTTAATAAAGACTATTCCCCGCGAAAACTGCGCCAAGGGGTGATTAAGTACACTGCCGCTGTTCCTGTTATCCCGCTCGATATTGTTTTCAAATTCATTTCTCATCAGCAGCAACTGAAGCGCACTGCGGTAATTTCCCCTTGCTTCCTCATACATAATAAGCCCGCCCACCGCCTTTGAACAGCACAGGTAATTTCTGAATGCGCATTCGTCAATAAATTTTTCTCCGTCCGCAAAGGCAGCAATAACGCTGTTATTATCCTCAATGACGCTGTAAATACTCATAACTTCCTCATAAAAAGTCATGCCTATTGTCGGATAATGAACGAACATACTTCTGTCAATGGAATTGATAAGAGAAATAGCCTCATTTATTTGCCCCCTGAAAAGATACACATCGCAAAGATAAAGGGTAAGCATTGTCTTATCCGCGTAATTTGCCGCCTTGCCGATACTTTCAAAGAGCATATTAACGGTCTTGTCCGATAAAAAATCATAGCGCATATTTTGAAAAGCCGCTCTGACTATTTTGCCGTTTCCCGGAGGAATGAATTTTTTAAAGCTTATTACCGTATAGATTATGGGAATAATAAAAAATGCAAAGGATATTAACAGTATCACGCTTCTGTATGAGCCCTGCATATCCTCTCCTATGACATATAAAATAGTGGATATGAACGTCCCGATTATACATATTACAATCGTACAGCTGAAAGAATTTTTCTGCGCTTTGTAAAGAAGCTCCATTCGTTCCCTTGTTATTTCAACCATTGATAAATCACCCTTTTTATAATCATGATCTTTATGTTAAACCGAAAATTATCAGTATATATTTTCTCCCGACTGAACGGCGGGCAGAAAATACATAACAATTACCGTAAAACGGCGGCGGATATTTATTTTTATTTTCCGCCGCCAAACCGAAAGCACCTTTAAATTATTTTATCCCAATCTCTTTATGGATTCCTCGATCTTAGCCATTTTCTCCTGTGCCTTTTGCAGCTTTGCTTTTTCGTTTTCTATCTGCTGCTCGGGGGCTTTTGCCATAAAGCCGGGGTTATTAAGCTTGTTTGAGGAAAAGTCAATGTCCTTCTGAACAGCCGCTTTTTCTTTGTTAAGTCGGGCAAGCTCCTTGTCCCTGTCAACAAGCTCGTTCATGGGAATGAGTATCCTTGCGGCAGTGGTGACCGCAGCAGCCGCGTCGGGAATGTCAAAGCCGCTTCCTATTTCCACCGAAGTAGCGTATGCCAAACGTTCAAAGAACATTATGCCCTGACCGAAAACGTCCCCGTGAGAAGTTTCGATATAAAGCTTTGTTTTTACCGAGGGCTGTACGTTCATTTCCGAGCGGAGGTTTCTTACCGCCTTTATTCCCTCGATAATATTTTCAAATGCGGCGGCTTCCGTTTCAAAGGTAAGCGCCTCGTCAAATACCGGGTAATCGGACAGTATGCAGGGAACGCCGCTGTCGTCAATGGCAGACCATATCTCCTCGGTGATAAATGGCATAAAGGGGTGCAGCAGACGAAGCGTGCCCGACATTACCCATACAAGAACCTGCTGGGCTGCAAGGGCAGTTTCTCCGCCCGCCTGAATCCTCGGCTTTGTAAGCTCGATATACCAGTCGCAGTAAACGTCCCATATAAAATCGTAAAGCTTCTGACTTGCAACTCCCAGCTCAAAGGCGTCAAGGTTCTGATTTACTTCCTTTGCAAGAGTGTTGAACTTGCTTACTACCCACTTATCCTCCATGGAAAGATTTGCGGGAAGTCCGGTTGCTTTAAAGTCCTCGGGGAGATTCATCAGAACAAAGCGGGAAGCGTTCCAAAGCTTGTTGGCAAAGTTTCTTGCCGCCTTTACCTTGTCGTCAATATAGCGCATATCATTGCCGGGAGCGTTGCCCGTTGCCAGCATGAAACGCAGAGCGTCTGCGCCGTATTTGTCAATGACCTCCAATGGATCAATGCCGTTGCCCAGAGACTTAGACATTTTACGCCCCTGCTCGTCCCTTATAAGTCCGTGAATAAGCACTGTGTCAAAGGGAACTTTTCCCATGCACTCCAGTCCCGAGAACATCATTCTTATTACCCAGAAGAATATGATGTCATATCCTGTAACAAGGGTTGATGTGGGGTAGAAATATTTCAGTTCCTCCGTATTTTCAGGCCAGCCCAGTGTGGAGAAAGGCCACAGAGCGGAAGAGAACCATGTGTCCAACGTATCGGGATCCTGGCGCATTGGCTTGCCGCACTTGGGGCATACGGCAGTCTCATCTTTGGTAACGATCATCTCGCCGCAGTCGTCGCAATAGAATGCGGGAATGCGGTGTCCCCACCATATCTGGCGGGAAATACACCAGTCACGGATATTGTCCAGCCAATGGAAATAAACCTTGTCAAATCTTTCTGGAACGAACTTTGTATCGCCGTTCTTCACAGCGTCAATGGCAGGCTGCGCCAGCGGCTTCATTTTAACAAACCACTGAGTGGAAATTTTCGGCTCAACGGTGGTGTGGCAGCGCTGGCAAGTGCCTACGTTATGGCTGTAGTCCTCGGTTTTAATAAGGAAGCCGCCCTCCTCCAGATCACGGACTATAGCTTTTCTTGCCTCGTATCTCTCCATGCCGCCGTACTTTTCTATGCTGTCAATTATCTTAGCGTCGTCTGTCATTACATTGATAATTTCAAGGTTATGCCTCTTGCCCACCTCAAAGTCGTTGGGGTCGTGAGCAGGGGTGATTTTTACAACACCCGTACCGAAATCCGGTTCAACATATTCATCGGCAACAACGGGAATCTCTCTGCCAACAAGAGGCAGGATAAGGGTCTTGCCAACAATATCCTTATACCGCTCATCATTGGGATTTACAGCCACAGCCGTATCACCAAGCAGTGTTTCGGGACGTGTGGTAGCAAGCTCCACATATCCGCTGCCGTCTTTTAAGGGGTAGCGCAAATGCCAGAAATGCCCAGCCTGTTCCTCGAAAATAACCTCCGCATCCGAAAGTGCGGTCTTGCAGCAGGGACACCAGTTTATCATACGTTCCCCTCGGTAAATAAGCCCCTTGTTAAAGTAATTTACGAATACCTCTTTAACAGCCGCCGAGCAGCCCTCGTCCATGGTAAAGCGTTCTCTTGACCAGTCGCAGGACGAGCCGAGCTTTTTAAGCTGCTCCACGATCCTGCCGCCGTACTGCTTTTTCCACGCCCAGGCACGCTTCATAAATTTCTCTCTGCCGAGGGTCTCCTTTGTCAGCCCCTCCTTTGCCATGGCGTCAACTATTTTTACCTCCGTCGCAAGAGCGGCATGATCCGTTCCGGGCAGCCAGAGGGCAGAAAAGCCCGACATTCTCTTGTGACGGATAAGAATGTCCTGCAAGGTTTCGTCAAGAGCGTGCCCCATGTGAAGCTGACCTGTGATATTTGGGGGAGGTATCACAATAGTGTAGGGAGTTTTCTTCGGATCGATCTCCGCCCTGAAGCAGCCGTTTTCCTCCCACTGCTTGTAAATTCTTTCCTCGAACTCCTTTGGTTCGTAGGTTTTTGCCAGTTCCTTTTTCATAATTTGAGCCTTCCTTTCGCTTCGGGGTATAAGAAAACGCCCCGAACCTGTAAATTAGTTCAGGGCGGATATTCCGCGGTACCACCTGAATTCGCAAAAGTAATCTGATACTAATGCGCGCTCATTCTTTTCTGTAACGGGAAATCCCGTCGGGAACTAATAATATGCACACATACATATAAGCATACGTTCGCACCCGCAGCTCCGAGACTACTTCGCCGCCGCTCCCTTAGAGGCTTGCACCAACCGCCTTTTCTCTGCAAGGGGACATACAGACTACTCCTTCTCTTCACAGCCTTTTATTGATATTACAGTAAGATTATACCACAGCTTTTTCCTTTTGTCAAGAGGTTTTTCGTAAATTATCATTTTACTGTGTTATTAAAGTACCCCACAAATCGCAAATTAATCCAACAACACATAAAAACGTCCCTCCGACAAGCAGAGGGACGTTATGTAACGCTTATATCCACATAGAAATATCTGTCACAAAGGCATAAGGATCAGCCCGCATTTTAAGAAGCGCCGCCGCAAGCAAAGCCCGTGAGTCTATAAGAAAAGCCTTTGCCTCGCCGATCTGCCCCTTTCGTATGTCGGGTTCTTCCAATATCCATTCTATGCGCCCGAACTCGCTGCCCCAGCCGAAATCGTCTCCACCTCTGTAAGCCCGCTTTTCGCCGTTCACGGTATAGGTTTTAGGCTCGGTCGGACGGATATAGGGAGGCTTTACAATCTCCTCAACGCCGTGCATAAAGGTGCAGGAATCGAGTATCTCCCCTATGAAAAGCAGCTTGCCCTTATAAACCGGCAGCAGCATAAAGGGCGAATGAACTCCCACGGCAGTGTCATCCATTATATGCCCCACAGTGAGAGTATGGGCAAGCCTGCCCTTGGCGCACACCGAATGTGTAGGGTTAACGCTTCGGACAACCCCCGGCATACGCCAAAACACCTCAGACAGCAGACCTATGCAGGGCTCTGTGGTATCGCTGTCAAAAACGGGATTTTCAGCATTGACATTTTCATATGTAAGGGCAGGCATGAGCAAAGTGCCCTCCTCGCCGATAACGGCTTCGATATCCCCGATTATCTCCTCGGGGGTGCGCTTTGTCTGCATAGCTTTCATTGAGGAATGCACCAGAACAACATCGCCGCTGCACAGTCCCAGTTCTTTCATCTGCTGTCTGTAGCGTTCACTTTCGGTCATACGTTAACACCCTTTTTCTTTATTGGCATAAGCAGATCCAGCTGCCCGTCAATGCCGTTTTTCGGCCAGCCCATATGTGAGGAATAGACCCAGTTCAAATGCTCCTCCAGGCAGCCTCCCATTATCTCCAAGCCCTGCGGGTCGTAATTCAACTCATATTCGGCACTGTTTTTTACCCACTTTTCCAGCTCTCCCCAATATTGGAATTCGGGGAATTTTATGGTAAGCGCCGCAAACAGTCCCCCTTCAAAATGCTTCTTTTTCATAGGCTCGGGAACGTCCATATCCTCGGGAATAGTGACCCATACCTCGTAACCGTGAATGCCTCCCTCCAGTATTCCGGGATTGGGGTGATTAAAGCCGAAATATCTTGAATCGGGCTTTTTCTCATAAAGCTTATTATCTTTTATAAACTTGTCGACCAGGTCTCCGACGCTTTCCTCGGGCTCCTCCCCTATCACATGGTTTGACGCTACCGTAAAAGGCGGCAGCAGCACTATACGTACAGGCAGATCCTTTGCCAAATTTTCATTGGCATTGTTCAGTTCATTCATACCAAAATTCTCCTTTAAATTTGATTTTGAAAGAACCAGTCCCTTTGCCGCTTCCATAAGCTCTAAGTCTTGCAGACCGTCTATGGGATTTTTGTCGGAATTATTCTCCAGCCGTCTTACAAACTCCATAAGAACCTTTCTTACCGTTTCCAGGGACTTTATCTGCCCGTCCAGCTCGGTAATATTTTCACGGAGGATATTGACTGCGCGCTCGCCTTTATCCTCCAGTATCACCGCAATGCCCTTAACGGGGATACGCAGCTTGCGCAGCAAAATTATCATCTGCAAACGCCTTATCGCCTCTTCATCATAGCACCTGTAAGCATAATTCTCTACGTGCACAGATTTCAGCAGTCCCATTTTTTCATAATACCGCAGCATTCTCGGAGTGACCTCATATCCCTTTGTGACTTGACTTATTGTAAGCAGTTCCATCAGCACCGCTCCTTTCATATTTAATTTTAAACTACGACACGGTGTCAGAGTCAAGCTTTTCACTGTAAATATTTCAGACATTTTTTATTGATTTTATATGAACAGACACGTTTTAAAATCAATACTTACGAAATGATCGCCCATTCCGTCGGGATACAGAATGAGCGACCTTAATCATTACATAAATTTTTAAAAGCCCTACACAAATCTCCCTGCAGCAAATATAAACGCCGCACCTCAAAGCCTTGCTATGCGTGCTGCTTCACCGCAAAGGAAAACGCTTCCCCCTCCCTGATAAATTCTGCGCAGCAGCCTTTGGGAATTTCTCCGGATATCAGTCCGCAGCTTAAAGGGTTCTCCACCTTTTCTGTTATGATATGCCGCAGACCTCTTGCCGCCGAGGGAGCTTTTACCGCCTCCGCAGTCAGTGCCTCCACTGCCTCCGGAGCAAATTCAAGGGATATTTCCATTTGCGCCGCACGTTCGCAAAGCTCATTCAGAAGCTTGCCTGCCAGCGCCCTTATATCATCTTCTCTCAGCTTGTCAAATACTATCACCTCGTCAACTCTGCCCAGAAGCTCTGGACGGAAAAAATTCCGCATTTCTTTCATAACGTCGCTTCTTGCCCGCTTACGCTCCGTTTCTTCATCGGCAATCCCTCCGAAGCCGAGAGATGAACCGATCTCACCGGAATTTCCAACTCCTATATTCG
>CAMWIR010000028.1 GCA_947174365.1 uncultured Ruminococcus sp.
CCAAAACAAAAACGAGATACCCACCCCCATAGGCTTTTTCACCAATATGAGCGTGGGCGGAGTAACGGGCGTGCCCCTGACTATGTACAGTCCCCCTGCCGAGCGTGACACCCGTGAGCCTCGCCCCACAACCTCATCCATTCAGGTAATATGCCGTCCCGGCGAAGCAAAGCGGATAATGGGGATAATCCGCAGCAAGGGCGGTCACCAACTCAGAGGCTCTTAATTTTTTTAAAGCTCCGAAGGAATTTTCTCCCCGTCCGCAACCGTGAGAATGTGAGGCTGCGGTGCGGGGAGAAAATGCTTATACTAACCGTCATTTGTGCGATCTATACTAACCGAAATTTTCTCTCCTGCCCAGACGCAAAATAATCCCAACGCACACCCCAGCACTGCCCCTGCAATAACGTCCGTGGGAAAGTGCACATAAAAATAAAGCCGTGAAAAAGCAATGACCGCCGCAGCTGCCCAGGCAGCAGTTCTTACAGCCTTTTTCCTTATCCTCATACCAATGACCGCCGCTCCCCCAAAAGAAGAACATGAATGCCCCGAGGGAAAGGAATATCCCCCGGGCGGCGATATGGCAAGAATAATATCGGGTCTCTGCACAAAAGGGCGAGGTCGTGCAATAAGATTTTTAAGCAGGATATTGTCAAAAAGCAGGGTCAGAACCAGCATAGCCGCCATCATTATCCCCGTTGTCCGCAGCTCTTTTGACCGTGAAAACATCATGCACAAGGAAACTGCTATCCATACCGCTCCTCCGCTGCCGCCGTAGGTGAATATCTTCATAACAACGTCCAGCGGCGGGCAGACAATGTTTTCTCGGATAAAGTCCAGCACCCCGAAATCAAATTCGTATATCCACATTTTTATATCTCCGTTTATATGTCAGCGCCAATCATTTGTCCGCACCTTATAAAATCTCGCTGCGGATAAATCCCGCCAGTTCCTCCGCCATTTCCTTGTGCTCGGAAATTCTCGGGTGTCCGGGGGTGGCAGCGCCGTTGCGCTTCAACATAAAATGATAAGCTTTCTGCCCGCTGACGTTCAGTTCATTTACTATCTCATCAATCGCTCTGTCCCACTCGGGATCGTGCATAAGCAGCGTTGTTATGAAAATATACTTAGTCCCATTGCCGTAGTGTCTGTGAATATCACGGGCAATTTTTTTATACCCCTCTTTCCACTTGCTTCGGGTATCGGGGTCGTAAATGTCCACATCATCCTTGTTAGTAATGCCGTTGTGCTGATCGTTCTGCCCCAGAGCGAACACTACAATATCGGGAATGTACCTTGAAAAATCCCACTCGGTTATCTCGCCCCCCTCGGGGAAATAGCAAAGCTTGTCGTAAACCGATTCCATGCCTATCATCTTCGGCGCATGGAACCACCCCGTGTCATCAAAAACCGCAATCCCCCCCTGTGCAATGTTGTGGAACTGCGCATTCAGAAGCCTTGCCGTCCGCCATGTGTAGCTTTGATAGCTGTTGTCATACGCACTGTCATGGGAAGCAGGGTCGCACCGTCCCACAAAATCCTCCGCCTCGCTTACCTCGCCCGCGGAAACACTGTCTCCGTAAAATTCCAGCTTTAAAGAGGGACGGGGGTCGGGCTGTAAAAATTCACCGTCACAGGAGAATGAAACCAGCGTAAAGCTGTGGTTTGCCGCCTGCCGCTTAAAAAGTATCAGCGTGTGTTCCTTGTCCGCCTCCAGAGAATTTGCCGCCTGATATGTCACATTTTTTCCGTCATTGTACTTGTGTACGGGAATTTTCCCCTCCCTGCCGTCGATAATGTACCCGAGGGCAACACTGCCCCATACCGAGTTCATATTGACAGTTACGGAAATTTCCGTGCCCTTGAATCTGACCTCCGCCTGAGATGAGGCATAGTAAAATCCCACACCGTTTTCCTTTTTGTCTACTCTGCCCGTGTAAGCGATCTTATCGCCGTTTGCTAAAATTTCCATAATAAAAAATCCTTTCATTTTTAAGACTGCCAAACAATTTTATCATTTGCACTTAAACCGCCAAGAGCACAGTAAGGGCTGTGCTCTTGTTTGCTTTTATGAACACGCTGAATTTTAATTTATTTTCCCATTCCTTATCCCCGACAGCGCACTTCTCCCCACCTTATCATAAAACGCCGAAATAAATATCACAGGAGCTGAAAACTGCACCGAGGGCATATTCGTGGAACTGCTGAATGCGCTGTCCACATAGCATTTCGCAGGAGGCGCATCTCTGTCAATGTGCCACTTGGAGTATTCGTCGCTTCTCATGGAGTTAGCCCCCGAAACTATCATTCCCCCCACAGCCGTGCCGCCGCTTGCCTCAAAGGCAGCCGAAAGCCTGTGACTGGGATTGACACACCTGCACTCGGACGTGCCTGTAATATAGCTTACCCCCATAGGATTAGTCCCGAACACATAGGAAAACTGATCCATCGCCCCCACAAGATAATTCTTCTCGCCGCTTATAAGAAACGCCGTAATAAACGCCATGCAGTCGCAGAGGATATGGAAATTGCTGCCGAACATATATCCGCCTCCCGCCGACCTTGCCGTGCGGTAACCGCTGCCTCTGTCGGCTATCCACATTCTGTCCGCCCTGTCCGTCAGACGTTTCCTGATAAACGCCTCCACATTCCTGTCCTTGGGTTTTTCTCCCAGCAAATAGGAAAGCGCACCGAATCCGCCGCAGGAAAAATCGCCGAACCCGCAGAATTCCGACATATAATATTTTTTTCTTATCATATCCCTGAAGCTGTCGCTGCCCGTAAGCCCGTACAATTCGCACATTGCCCACATAAATTCCCCCTCCAGCGGATAAACCCCGTCCCCCTCTGGAGAAGCGCTGCCGCTCGGACTCATATAATAGCCCATTTCCTCCGTTTGCAGCACCCACAGCCAGGAAGCCTCAGCCGCCTTTGAAAGCTTCATCGCATAGCCCTTGTCAATATCCCCGAAGCACTGCGCCCCCAAAGCCGCCGCCGCCGTAAACCGCAGCGCCGCCAGGCAGGTTTTCTCCCCTGCCTTGTATACGCATTCGTCCTCCTCGGGAATATTGCTGCCCGTTTCATTTTCCGTGTATATCTTGTCGTAAACGCCGCCGTCACTGTCCTGCATTTTCATCAGCCAGTCAAGCCCCCACCTGCATTCATCCAGCAGCAGCTCACGTTCATTCCCTTTAATGCTTTCGGGAAACATTCTCATGGCGTATATCATCGTCCCCAGCGCCGTGCAGGTGCGTAGCACGCTCTTGCCGTAGCCTCCGCCGCTGTGCCAGCCGCCGGCTGCCGATATCTTCCCATTCCCCGAAGTCACCGCCTCCGTGTGGCAAGCCTTTCGGGAGAATTTTCCGGGAATGCGTCCCTCTGCATTGTCGCTTTCATAATCAAAGCCGCAGCGATTGAGATATATTCCATGAAGCACTTCGCCTCTGATATCCTTGTAGGGCGTGTCGGAAATTTCAAATATCTCCGACCGCCTGTACCCTGCTCTGATGTAAAATCTTCCCTTTGTATTGAATGCGGAAAAATCCGCCAGCCTTACCATATTTCCCGATTCACGGTCATAAAACCGAGGGGAAAGTCTGTCCGCATAAACGCTAAGATTCCTGTCCGCGTCCACAATATAGAATAACCCTGTGTTAACGCAGCAAACAGCAGCCTTGGGACAACCCCTCATATACCCGAGATTATTGACCTGTATTTTTTTCATTTTGAAGATTGTCACCACCGAATAACAGTTTTTTAAAAGCCCGCAAACACCCCGTCGGCGTTTGCTTTATGTGTTCCGAAGCAGCTCCGAAAATATAAAAATTTTTGTTTAGATTTGTTAAGGCTTTGTAAATGTTGTATTCCAATAACGGAATACCTTCAAAACTTATCTTACATATATTATACAATATTTTGAGGGGCAATTGTTTGACATATTTACAAGACTTATTAAATAAAATTAGCACACTTTATAAACTTTTTGTTATGCCTCCCTTTGAAAACGTTTAACCTGCAAACTCTTATAAAATCCGTTTGTTTCCGACATTTAACCGAACTCCGAAAACCAGCTTTTTCCGTCATTGGCTTTTTTAATATTCTGTAAATTTTCCTGTGATTTTTTCGTGTTATTTTTTTATTGTTTTTAGTTTGTCGGATATCGGATCATGTATCTGCACGTATACTTTTCCGCCCGTCTAAAAATTCACAAAGCCCCATAAAAATTCCCCGATAAATATCAAAAGCGGCAAGGTAAAAATCCCTTACCGCTGCAATAAAGCGCTAATACTCTTGTATCTTAAAATCCTTATACAGCGCCCCTGCGTCACGGGGGCGTTTTTCATCATTCAGATGAAGCCATATAGGGTGACATATCCTTGCCGCCCCGTCCTCATAGGAAAGGTAGGGCACATGGCTTTTTGAGACCTCATATTCCGCAGGGAACTGGTTTGACACCCACCCCGGGTCAACGCTGTAAATGTATATTCCCGCCGCCGCATATTCGCTGCTGAGGGAATGAGTCATCATGTTCACCGAAGCCTTTGCCATATTGGTGTGAACGTGCCTGGAAAGCTTCATCTTTTTGTTGAACCGCCCCTCCACCGAGGAAACGTTTATGATAAACCTGTTTCTGTGGGGACTTTTTGCCATGTGCGATTTCAGCTGCCCCACCAGCAGAAAGGGCGCTGTCACATTTATCAGCTGCACCTCCAGCATTTCCGCAGGGGAGATTTCCTCCGCCTTTGCCACCCAGGAATTATGCATTGGCGTTTCATATCCGCAGACCTCCCCGCCCCCCTCAAAAGGCACGGGAAACTCTCCCGGAAAATTTCCGCCGCTGTTTTCCGCAATTACTATCTCCTTTATTATCTCAATATCCTTCTCCGAAATATAGGGCGCATTTTCTCCTGCCGTATCCTCCTGACGGCATTCATCTCCCGACGGACAAGCAGCCAGCGCCCCTGCGATCTTCCGCTCCCCCTCCGCCAGCTCCGCATAATAAGAGGGCGCTTTGCGAATGGTCTGAGCGGCGTTGTTCACAAGAATGTCCAGCCCCTCCGGATAAGTTTCCTTAACAAAGTCTATCAGTTCCCCTATCCTGTCCGCCCGCTTTAAATCAAAGCCACAGATCGTCAGCCTGTCCCTGAACTCTTCAAAATCGGGCTCTCTGCTGTACCGCTGCAATGCGTCATAGGGAAATCTCGTCACCGCCGTCACCCTTGCGCCGCACCGCAGCAGCCGCAGACAAACAGCATAACCTATCCTTATCCGTCCCCCCGTCACCAAAGCGGTATACCCCGACAAATCGACGCTCTGTTCTCTCATTACACGGTTTGTTTCCTTGCACTCATCGCATATCCCGTAAACTCCCAGTTCGCATTTGCATATCAGACATTTTCTCACAGCCTGCCATTTCCCTCCCGATTTATCAAATTATACCAATCAAATCAGCTGCGGCAATAACAGCATACCATACATGAGGGATCATTCCAAGCAGGGTTATCAAAATAAATATCCATCTGTTTTTTGGCAGAGGATTTATTTTAAAAACAGCCATATGCAGCGCAATTGCTGTAAGATACGCAGCAACAATTCCGGCATTTAGGAGCGTGAGCTTGCTCCCCGTGCTGAAACCAGTTTCGTAAACCAAAAAAGACACGCCCACGATCAAAATTATATTCACCGAAATTGACAGGCATATTTTAGCGAGCAGCCTGTCGGACGAGTATGCCGTAACGTTATTTTTCATGTTTATAAACACCTCAAATAAAACTTTTAACGCCCTCCCGAACTAAAAAGCACGGCATAAAGGGCAGCCTCAAAACTGCCCTCATTCAAAACGCCGAATTTTATGGCAGGATACTGTCACTGCCTTACTCCACAACATCTACGGTATACTCATATCCCAGCTCATCAAGCACACCCTTAGCCTCGTCATATACCGACTTTACCGCATGACTATCACGCAGGATAAACTCCGTGTCCTCTCCCGCAGCCCCAAGCAGATAATCCCTTAAAACAGCCGTGTCCACGCAAACGCTGCCGTCCGCAAAGATCTTATCCTCCGCAACCTCAATTATCACACGGCTGCCCTGCTGTCCCTCTTCATCCTCGCCGCTTGCGTTTGTCTGCTCGCTTTCCGTTGCCGTGTCCGGCACCGTCTCGGGCGAATCCGACATAACGGGAATAGTCCCCCCCGCAGGCACGCCCTCACCGCTGCCGCCGCCAAGACCGAAACCACCCTTGCCGAAAAGCAGTATAGCCGCCACCGCAATAATAATTATTATCAGCAGCAAAACGATCTTGCCGCCGTTTTGCTTTTTGCTCTTCTTGCTTTTTTCCTTACTCATATTTACCCTATCCTTTCATTTTTTATTCGCTTTCAACCTTTATTTCATTGTACTTGATGTACACATTTTGGTTATCGCCCTGTATCTCGCTCATCACAGCGGAAACCATTTCAAAATCCCTTTGATAGACTTCGCCCGCATTGTAGCCGAACACCAGAAACACAGGCTCTTCCGAATTTTCATACTCCATAAGCTCCGCCCTGAAAGCGTTCTCGCAATAGCGCATATTATCCCAGTTAAGCGGAATATTCACAGTCCTTTTTCCGTCCGCAAGATAAATTTCCCGCTCCTCTCCCGTGCCTCTCAGGGATATGGAAACTATCCTTGCATAATAATCGAATTTTTCATATGCGTTCACCCGATTATCCGCATAGTACAGGCTTTCACGGACTTTTTCAAGCTCCTCGGAGCTGTCTGCAAGCTCATCTGTCAAACGGTCAATTTCACTGCCGTAACGTTCCTCTGCAGCAGCGGCAAACTCTGCCGCCTCATTTTCATAGCGTTCCCTTGCCTCGGCCGCCTCAGTCCTGCTTTGGGACATTATCAGAAAAAGCATTATCAGGATAACGTCCAGCAAAGGTGTAAGCTCCACCGCTGCCTCCCGCCTGCGCCTCATCTTGCCGCCTCCGCTTTTTCCTCCGCCTTGGCGGAACTTTTTTCGGCAGCCGTTTCTTTAGCAGATTTAGCCTCGACAGACTTTGCTTCAACGAAACTTGCCTTGTCGGACTTTTCTTTAACAGACCTTTCCATTTCGGAAAACTCCTTGCCCCCAATGTTTTCAAATGATCTGCCTATACCCATTGATTTTTTAGAAGACACAGCACCGGATTTTTCGGAAGATCTTATATCGCCCGAACTATTTTCATTCTCACGGTTTCTGTATATGTAAAGCTCTGCAGCCCTCTCCCCGTCATCAAGCTTCGAGGAAATAAAGCCGTCGGCAAACTTAAACCCGATAGCAAAAACCAGTCCCCAGAACGTGGAAGTCAGCGCAGCGAAAAAGCCGTTCGTAACGCTGTCGGAACTGCCCACCATACCCAGAAGAGAGATGACCGTTCCCAGTATCCCCAACAGCGGGAAAATCCCCGTAATATTCACATACAGCGTGTACCTGCTTTCCGCCCGTTCTCTGAGACCGGACACCTTTTTCTCGGAAAGAGATGAGATTTCCTGCTCCATTTCCTTTATTTCTTCCTCAGCCATGGGAGTGTAGACCTGCCTGTGCATACAGTTGTAAAGTCTTGCCGCCGCCCGCCTTGCGGAAATGAAAATGAAAATATTCACCGCAGCCACTATAAAAATAAAGCCGTCAAACCCGATAATATTTCCGAAGATGACCGAAAAGAACATATTAACAAACCCTTTCGGAAGTCAAATATAAAAGGTCATAACTCCTTTTACATATTATACCTTATTCCGACAAAAATGTCAAGGATTTTTATAAAGGATTCATAAAAATAAGTTTTGCTGTCCTTACAACAGATCTTTCATACCATTATGAATAATCTCCGCCGTATTAAAAAGAGACTGTTGCAGAAGTTGTGCAACAGCCTCTTTTGTACATTTTGTCAACCGCTTTGATAAGTTTGACAGATTTTAGGTAAGTTTGGCAATTTCCGCAATATCGTCTGTCCTTTGCTTATGAATAATGACCATGCAATAAAACAAATTATTTTTTTCAAAAAAGCTGACCATTCCGTTATATTTCTTTACAATGGATCTTATGGTTTTAACGCCGTAACCGTGAAGCTTTTTATTGGATTTTATGGTTGCAAGAAGAGAGTTGCTTTTAAGGACCGGTTTATTTACCGAATTGGATATTATGATATTGATATTTTCCTTGTCGCATTTGATTGAAATATCAATAAACCCATGACTGCATTTTTGGGCGGCTTCTATGGCGTTGTCAAGCATATTCCCCAAAAGGCTGCAAAGGTCTGTATCCTCTATACCCGAAACATTGCTGGACGACGCGCACAATACCTCAATACCCGCTTCTTTTGCCGCACTCAGCTTTGAGTTCAGTATTGCGTTTATGAAATCATTTCCCACATTAATAATTATATCAAGCCTTGTCAATTTATCGGAAATTTTATTTGCATATTCCTCTGCTTCCTTGTATTTTTTCGATTGATAAAGCGCAGAGATCACTGCTATGTTCTGTTTCATATCATGTCTTATTCTGTGTATTTCTTCATACTGATTTTTAATGTTTTCCGAGTATTGTGCACGGTATTCATTTTGTTGTTTTTGTATCCGCAGCTGCTGCGCTTCCGAATTCGATTTGCTCAAAGCATATGTCATATAAAATGTGACTGCGTTTAAAAATATTATTCCCGCCTCTGACATTACAAGAAGTCTTATATATTCCCTCGAAATTGTGCTGTTTACCAACGTTATATGTATAAATGCCAGAGACAAAAAAGATATGCCGAGAATAGATAAAACCAACCTCCATTCGCCCGAGTTTAAAGACGTTACTTTGTATTTTAATATCAAGTCGTAAACCATAATCAAAAGTATCTGTACAGATACGACAGAACATACTCTTTCAAAGGAATTTTGCGCATATATAACAGAATAATCGCTCTTTGACAATGATGAAACAGCTCCCGTAACAAAAGCGCTGACAATTATTATTGCGCTGTTGGCAATAACTGCGGTAAAGATTTTTTTAATTATTGTTCCGTTTAAAAAAACAGCAGCAAAGAGAAAATAAACAGTTACATAAATTACTCCCAGCACGCCCTCGTAATCAATAAAACAATTGATAAGCGACACCGCCGCAAAATCTGTCAATACTCCCGCAATATAAACAGCTTTGCCCTTTGCGGTTGTAAAATCATGATCAAGAAAAACACATATAAAATGAATGGCCACACATGACTCAAACAGATTGACCGCTGTTTCAAAAATATTCCACAAAACCTCCGCCATTTTTATTCCCACCTAATTGTTTTTTCAGGTAAAATTCAGGTATGCGTTGCCCCACTCATATTTGGGGAAGCATATTAAACATATTTATACTGTACTTATGTATCGCTGTAATCCACAAAATAACAATATAGCAAAATTATATATATTAAAAATACATCTGTATATACAAGCTGTCACCGGATCATATACATATTTTACCGTATATCCGGCAAGAAAAAGCTCCGTCATGAACGGTCTTTCGCCGCAAAGCCCATACATTAAAGCTTTTGCGGCGATTTCATGTTCATGATCCCAATAAAGATCAGCACTGTATATCCGTTACTTATACCTTAAAAATCCAAAACCGAACCCGATAAAGTCTATTGATCCATAAACTCACCTCTTTATCTGCTCCAAAATGCTCGGGTCTTTTATCTTGCTGTCCTCGGCTAAGAAAAGCACCTTGCTGATTATCTCCGCAGTCTTGGGATCGTCATCCGCAAAAGGCAGGAAAAGCCGTCCTCTTTGCTGTGAATGTACAGGAAGAACAGCTATCATAGCCCCTCCCCGCTTGTGGATAACTCCGCTGCCAAGATGAACCGTGTAGCTTGCAAGCTTGCCGTCAATATGAGCATGACTGCCCTTGATCTTAACATTTGAAAGCCCGAACAGCGGCAGAGTAAACCCGAGTATAGCCGCCCGCATTTCTATGGTGGAGTGGCTGGTTTCAGGGTCAACGCCGCCTGCATGGGCAACGCTTACGGCAAGATCCACATCACGCATGACCTCGGAAAAAATCACATCGGGAATATCCTTTATTGCAATTGCCTTTCCCGTGTTCCTGTCGGAAAAGCAGACCCATTCCAGGGTGGGGGCTTCAATATCCGCAGGGGTGAACCAATCGGCCCGTGCAAAAATTTCCGCCACAATATTTTCCTTGTAATAGATTTTCTGCAAGCCGTTTTCCACATCTGCCACCCAACGGCGTGATTTAAGGCAGGCAACCGTTTTTGCAGGCTGTATCTGATTCCCCGCATACCTGAGTGAATGCAGCATATCCGCTTCCTCGGCAGTCTTTACATAAAGCTCTCTGAACACCTGTTTAAAGGGCTGGACAAGCTTGTTGTCAAATAAATATTTCTGATAATCCGCCCAGTGTCCGCTGCTGTAAAGGGCAAAGGGGTGCGCTGCTGTCACCTTGTCGCTGTCGGCAGCCTTTGAAGCTTTACCCGTATAGTCCCTTAGCTTGTTGCCCTCAAGGAAGCCTATTTTCCCCTTTACCTCAAACACCAGATTCCGAATTATCGGCAGCACCACGGGGTTTTCACGCAGCATTTTTATTTCACCGACCGTAAATTCCACTCTGTCCTCCATTGCCTGCTCGAACATCAGGCGGGTGCGGCGATACTGATCCGTAAGCCTCTTTTTGGTCTCGGTAAGGGTAAGGATATATTCGTTTTTCTTTAGCTTTGCGGGAATGGATTTCAGCAGCTTGCCCCCCTTTGCGCAGATAATTTCCGTCTTGCCGCTCTCGTCCGTAAACAGCCTTACGGTAACATCATCAAGCTGCTTTTCCTCAAAAAGCTCCTTGCTGTCGCTTGTAAGCTTGGTCTCCATTTTAAGGGTAAGTCTGGTAACATCCGAGAATCCCGCATTTATCGAAAGATTCTGCATGGCGATCTCCACAGCCTTTTTCTCCGAGGCGGAACGCTGTGAACCGAATTTCTTGCTTTCTTTTAAGAACTGCTGCAAATAAAGATATCTCTCAAAAAGATCGTCCTCGTCCTTTATGGGAATAAGCGCATATGCCATAAGCAGGTCTTTATTACGCTTGTCGGCAACGGTATTTTTCGTTTCCGCAGTGTCAAGCTTTCCCATAACAGCGTCCGCATATTTTCTTGCCCTTGAATGCTTTGAGCCGTCGGAAATGTATTTTGCACAGTCGTAAATTATGTCAAACCGCTTCTCCCCAATGGTCTCATAAGCAGACCTGAACCAGCCGATGTCAAATGCCCCTGCATTCAGTTCATCGGCGGTAAGAGGCGTGTACTTTGCGATTATCGCCTTGCGTGTCTCGTCAAAGGATTCGTTCATATGCGCCATGAAATACCAGCAGGCAGAGGTAAAGCCCTCCCAGCCCAGATATTCCGCTACAATATCCAGCCACTCGGGAGAATAAAGCGCCGCTTCGATAAGCCTCTTTTCGGTAATGTCCGTGCCCTTGATAAGCTCACGAAGGCTGTCTGCATTGTCGTCCTTATCGGGAACGCAAACGCTCAGCAGGTGGCTCAGATTTGTCTTTTTGGACGTGCCCGAGGCATAGCTTGACCGCTCAAGAGTATCCTTTCCCAAAGCGCAGAGAATTGCCGCAAAATTCTTCACGCCGCTGATCCTGCCTATATGCCTTACAGCTTTTGAATAAAGCGCATTTGAATCCCCTCTGCGCAGTTCATGGTAAAGCACAACATTTAAAATCTCACCGTAGACCCGAGCAGCAAAACGCAGCCTGCCCGTCTCCTCCTCGGTGTAGGGAGATGTTTCGTCCGAGCTTTTTTCCGCAAATTCGTTTGCCAGAGTCACTGCGTATCTTTGGCTATACTGCCTGTAGCCTCTTGTCATTGACCGCTGTTTGCCCTGCTCCATATAAACCGAGGTGATCTTTGACAGCTTATCAAGCGCAGGAATCAGATTTACGGGAATCTCCTTATCACTGCGGGCGTCAAGGGAGGAATCCCCGAATATATACCAGTAAAGGGTTCTTTCGGAAATTTCCCCGTAATATGCAGCCTGTGTAAATTCGATAACACCGGGTGGGTTTATGCCGCGTTCGCCGGGAGTGATTATTTGTTTTGTATCATAATAGCCGAGCTTTGCGCCGCATTTCTGAAAGAAAATATATTCGAGCGCCATTCTCTCCTTGCTGTGCTCCGACTGCAGACCACCGCTCCAATTAATGACCTTGTAAAGCTTTGCGTGCCCGACGATATGGGCAATACTCGGTGCGTATCTGTCCGGTTCTGTCCATTTTACCGGCTTTTTATCCTCATCATCGGAAACCTTTAAATACCACATCATCATTGCAAATGCAAGCCTGCGGCAGTTTTCGATACAATTCGGGTAATCTTTCATAAGCTCTGCCAGTATCGTATTTAAATGAAACTCATATTCCGGTTTTACATACTTTTCAAATCCCCTGCCGTAAGCTCCGATTATGTATTTTTCCGCCCTTTTGGCAAGTTCGTTTTCGCTGCCGCCGCTGTAGGCTGACGCTATAAGCGCTCTCATAAGCCGTTTTTCGTCTAATTTACGCTCCTGCGCCCACTTGCGCCAGTCATCCATAAAGGGAACTGCACGTTTTCCGTTTTCGTCCACGGTATAAAAAGCGTAGGAAGGGCAGTCAAGAGTATAAGCAGTTCCGTTGTTCACAAACTCCCGCTCTCTGTGAGCGATCATAAGCCTGTTAAGACTTTCATTGTCATCTGCCGCCTGCAAATAGGCCGCACAGTCGGTTTTCTTTTTAGCGGGCTTTTTGAATTTTTCGGGATAAAGCACCGAGCCAATTTCAGAATCGGGAAAATATTCCATAAAAAGCTCTGAACATTCACGCATATAATCCCCCTCGGGAAGCACGGGCTTGTATGCGTCCTCCTCGGAAAAAAGCGGTTCGGGGGCGTCGGTGTTTTCCGCCTGTCCGCCCGCAGCCAGAATGCTGTCCAGCAGTACTTTTTCTTTGGTGGAATAATTTTGGGCGGACATTGCAAGGCTGCGGCATTTTTCAAAAAGCCCGCTCCTGTTTTCGTCCTTGGATATCTGCAATATCATGTCCAGAGCAGCGGTGCGCTTTTCCTCCTTTTTGTCGCCCAACAGTCTGCATACAGAGCCGTAAAGCGCCTCGTCGGGCTGCCTCATAAGAAGAGAAATAATATTCGCCCGTGCGTCCGCCGCTTTGTATTTCAGCAGCTCCTCCATCTGAATATAATCCTCTGGAACAAGATCGACACACCCAACCGCCGCAAAAGCCGCCCTTCGGGGAAACTCTCCCTTGTCGCACAGAGAGGCAATAAGCGTTCTGCGCTGAATTTCTGTCCGAGGCTCGCAAAGAAGCAACGGTATAATGCCGTTCCTGCCGCCCGGGTCTATTTCATTTAATATTCCGCATATCTCGTCGATCTTACCGTCATCTTCAAGATAACTTGCAATGCACGCCATTTTTTCCGCAACACTGCTTTTATCCAGCTTCACGGAATACCACGGGAAAATACAGGGAAAAATTTCAATTGACTTTCCCTTGATGTTATCCTTAATTTTTTTAAGAATACCGTAATATTCCTCTGCCTCTTTTTTATCCTTAAATTCACCGCCCTCATAGGGAAGCCTTTTTGCACTTTTCGGAAAACTGCCCACATAGCGTGCAAAGCCGTTTTTGGAATTTACATTGTCCGTATTGCTGCTGCAATTAAGCATAAATCCGTACATATATACCGCTGCAATGTCCTTTTCCATATAATGCCTTTTTAATACCTCTTTCGATACATCGCACATAAAGATGCCGTCCTGCAAATTCGGAATAAGATATCCCGCAGCCAGCAGCTGATGATGAGTGCCTTTTTCCATGATCTTTCCGATTATACTTTTGGCATTATCCGCTTCAAAAAAGCACTCTGCCCACAGCGCCATGTATATTTTCATGCAGTCCTCGCTGTCAAGGTATTTCCTCCGCTTTTCCTCGCTGTCAATGCACTCTGTCATAAGCTCCACAGTTTTCCCGCTTATTCTTTCAAGGTCGGAGGATTCCTCCGTCATAAGTCCTGTCCATGTACCCACAGCCCTTTTTACAGAAGAAAATCTGATAAGATTGTTATCGGTTATGACCCTGAGCAGCAGCGTGAAAGCCTCCGCAGTGCCATGATCCGCACTCTCGCAGACGGCCTGCCGCACGCCCTCCTGAAGTCTTGCCGCCAGCAGCAGCTTGCCCAGAAGCCCATGCATTTTTACATTGCTGCTCTTTACTATCCCTCTGATAAGATCGTAGCTTACCCCAAGCTCGCTGTCGCTTTCTCCCATAATAATATCGGTGATCTTTTTTTCAAGCTTCGTATTCCCATGATCAAGCTCATAGGCAATGGGACTGCTGTCACTATCGTAATATGCTTCAAGTCCCGAAATAAATTTCTCTGTGTCCTTCGGGATCGTTCCCGAAAGAACAGCGGTTATTTTCTTGTTCATTCCGTGATGCCTGCGGTAATTTCTGAGGGTATCTATTATATGCGAAAAATGCACATCATAACGGGCAGTGCGGAAGGACCTTCTGTTCCACCCCCATGCATACTGCCATTTAATGCAGTTATCCACATTGTAAAAAAGATACTCCTTGACTCTTTCAGGTACATCATCACCCAAAAACCAACCCAGCTTTTTCTTTATAAAATCCGACGGCTTTTTGATTTTTTGGGTTTTGAGTCCCTCGGCAAGTTCACGGATAATACTGCTTTTGCAGTATTCCTTATTTCTCAAGTTTTCAAGATCGTCAAGAAACGCTTTCTTGTCCTCGTCAAGTCCTGCGGTTGCCGCACCTGCGGCAGCCTCATTTTCGGCGTCTTCCGATTTTGCCTTACCGATAAGCTCCTGCATAAAATATTTCAGTTCTTCGGTGTCCATAGCTTTTTCCTCCTGATTTATTATTCGCTCCGACCCTATACAAAGTCGGGTCGTTTTCATCGGTAACAATATTCATTTTCATCTTTGATCTTGCGATCACCACATCCTGCCCGAAAGCATGGTAAGCTTGATAAATGTCACGCTGTCGTTTTCCGAAAGGGATATGCTGTCCGAAAGTCCTCCCGCTTCCCTTTCTCCTGTAAATATGCGGAAAAGTCCGTCCTCATAGGCTTGCAGCGCATTTTCCGCTGCCGTCTTTTCATCGGCCTCGGTCCCGGCATAATTTATCCCGAAAGCAATTTTGCCAACGTCAGCCATATCACGGATATCCTCATCCGTGATAGGTTCGGCACTGTCACCTTTCTTCATCCTGCTGTTATACGCCTCTACGCAAGTGCGCACAGCCTCGGTTATAAGCTCCTCCACCGTGTGCGGAACACTCTTAATAAAAAAATCCTCGCCGCTTATTTTATCCCGCCTTGCCCCTATTTGCTTAACGTTTACCTTAATGTTCATTTTGCCCGTTTCTCCTTTTATGATTTTATCAAAATATTAAACCGTTTTTTGAATTTGCTTGATTAAATAAAGTTTTTTAGCGCTGCCGTACACAGCTATATGTAATATTTTTTCAAAAAATTAAGTCAGCGTTTCCATTGATTTGATTATAGCACATTTCGGCTTATATGTCAATGGTCAATCAATTAAGAGTCTATTACCGAACAATTCATCTATCGGCAAAATATTATTTATTAATTATTAATTTATCGATTATTCCCTTGACACACAACTTGTTTTGTGATATGATTAATATGTATGCGTGTAACATTTTACACAAAAATAAAATATAAGGGAGAAATACGAATGTACCTGAACGGTTCACAGATCATACTTGAATGCCTTTTGGAGCAGGGCGTGGACACGGTTTTCGGCTATCCGGGCGGAGCTGTGCTCAATATTTACGACGCGCTTTACGATTACAGCGATAAGATCACCCATATCCTTATGTCCCACGAGCAGCATGCGGGACACGCTGCCGACGGATATTCCCGCACCACGGGAAAAACGGGCGTTGTTTTTGCGACCTCGGGTCCGGGAGCTACAAACCTTGTTACCGCCATTGCTACTGCCAATATGGACAGCATTCCCATGGTCGCCATTACGGGAAATGTGGGGACAAGCCTTCTGGGGCTGGATTCATTCCAGGAGGTGGACATTACGGGGATAACCATGCCCATTACCAAGCACAATTACATAGTTAAGGACGTTACAAAGCTTGCGGACACCATAAGAGAGGCTTTCTTCATAGCCAATGACGGCAGAAAAGGACCTGTGCTTATCGACATTCCCAAGGACATTACCGCCGCAAAATGCGAATATGAACCTCGCACCCCTGTGGGGCATTCCTACAGTGTGAACAAGGCGGAGATAGAGGCTGCGGCAGAGGTCATTGCCTCGGCGGAGCGTCCGTTTATTTTTGCGGGCGGCGGCGTTTGCCTGTCGGGAGCTGAGGATAAGCTGAAAAAATTTGCGGATATGATAGACGCTCCCGTTTCACTGTCCCTTATGGGCATGACGGCACTTGACAACAAGAGCGATCGTTACCTCGGAATGCTGGGTATGCACGGCACAAAGCCCTCTGCTATGGCGCTGACCGAAAGCGATGTTATAATTGCAGTTGGCACAAGATTTTCCGACAGGGTGACCTGCAGCACGGATTCGTTTATGGAGAATATCAAAAATGCAAAGATAGTTCACATTGAGATAGACCCTGCGGAATTTGACAAGAATGTTCCCGCTCATGTTCATGTGCAGAGCGATGTGGGACTTGCCCTTGATGAGATAATGAAGCTGCTTGCCGACAAGGGCGAAATAAAGCACCCCGACTGGATGGGCAAGATAGCAAAATGGAAAGAGGAATATCCATTAAAACAGGTTGCAGCCGACTCCGAGGCGGTGCTGCCTCAGTATGTTCTGGAGACACTGGAGGAGATAACGGAGGGCAATTCGGTAATCACCACAGAGGTCGGGCAGCACCAGATGTGGACAGCGGAATATTATCCGTTTACTTCTCCCAAGAGTATGGCTACCTCGGGAGGTCTCGGCACTATGGGCTACGGCTTGGGTGCGGCTATCGGCGCAAAATGCGGCAACCCCGATAAAACGGTTGTCAACATTGCGGGGGACGGCAGCTTTTACATGAATATGTGCGAGCTTTCCACCCTTGCAAAGTACAACATTCCCGTGATAGAGCTTATTTTCAACAACTCGGTGCTGGGCATGGTGCGCCAGTGGCAGCGGCTTTTCTACAACTGCCATTTCTCACAGACCACCCTCGAAAAGCCCACGGATTTTGAGACTCTTGCCAAGGGCTTCGGCATTGAGGCTGTGACCATTACCAAAAAGAGCGAGGTAAGGGAAAAGCTGGAGCAAGCTGTGAAGTGCGGCAGACCCGTACTTGTGAACTGCGTTATCGACAAGGATATAAATGTTCTGCCCATGGTTCCTGCGGGGGCTTCCGTTGCAGAACCTATTCTGGAAATTGCGGTTGACTGCTGATATACTTACAGGACAGGAGTTTTCAAATACATGAGGCAAGAATTTTCCATTTCTTTATTGGAAAATTTTTCCAAATTGACATTTTTCCTGCTGTCATTTTCCTGTGGACTTTGATCGGAAAGTCTGCTATAATTAAAGAGAAGGATCATTGCCTTTTGAATTATTTGAAACACGGTAAAAAATTTTTAAAATAAAATTATCCGAATAAAGATCCAAACGAAAGGAACTTCCAATTATGTCTAAACTTATGCTCGGCAACATGGCGGTTGCCAGAGGATTATACGAGGCGGGCGTGGATGTGGTGTCATCATACCCGGGCACGCCCAGCACGGAGATAACCGAATTTGCCGCCAAATATGATGAAATGCACACCGAATGGGCGCCCAATGAAAAGGTCGCCTGCGAGGCTGCCATAGGCGCTTCCATTGCGGGGACAAGAGCCTTTTGCGGAATGAAGCACGTGGGACTGAATGTGGCTGCCGACCCTCTTTTTACGGTGAGCTACTCGGGAGTTAACGGCGGGCTTGTAATAGGCGTTGCCGACGACCCCGGAATGCACTCCAGTCAGAATGAACAGGACAGCCGCCATTATGCAATTGCCGCTAAAGTGCCCCTTGTAGAGCCTGCGGATTCGGCGGAATGCCTCCTGTACACAAAGGCGGCTTTTGAATTATCGGAGAAATTTGATACCCCCGTTATTCTGCGGCTTACCACAAGAATTGCTCATTCTCAGAGCGTGGTGAGCGAGAGCGAGAGGATACCCCATGAAACGGGCGAATATGTAAAGAACAGCGAAAAATATGTTATGATGCCTGCCAATGCACGTCCACGCCATGCAGCAGTGGAAAAGCGTACAGAGGCGCTGCGGGAATATGCTGAAAATTGCCCCTTTAACCGTGTTGAAATGGGTGGCACAAAGATAGGCATAATCACTTCGGGCATTGCTTACCAGTATGCAAAAGAGGCTTTCGGAGATGAGGCAAGCTATCTGAAGCTGGGGCTTATAAATCCTCTGCCCGAAAAGCTTATCAAGGACTTTGCCGCAAAGGTGGACAAGCTTTATGTGGTGGAGGAGCTGGACGATATTATCGAGACTCACTGCCGCAAAATAGGGCTTTCCCCTGTCGGCAAGGAGCTTTTCACCTACATAGGCGAATATTCCCCCGTGTATCTGCGGGAAAAGATATTGGGAGAAAAAGCGGAGTATACCGAATATCCCGAGAATGTGCCCGTACGGCCTCCCGTAATGTGTGCAGGATGTCCCCACAGAGGGCTGTTCTACATTCTGCATAAGCTGGGTGTTACGGTCAGCGGAGATATCGGCTGCTACACATTGGGTGCGGCTGCGCCTCTTTCCGCTATGGACACCACCATTTGCATGGGCGCTTCTGTCAGCGGACTGCACGGCTTCAATGTAGCCAGAAAGGGCGAATTTGAGGGAAAGGCTGTGGCTGTAATAGGCGACTCCACCTTTATCCATTCGGGGATAACGGGGCTTATAAACATTGCCTACAATGCCTCAAATTCCACGGTGATAGTCCTTGACAACTCCATTACGGGAATGACGGGCCATCAGAACAATCCTGCCAACGGCTACAACATCAAGGGCGACCCTGCTTCGGCGGTTGATATTGAGGCGGTATGTCGGGCAGTGGGGATAGACAGGGTAAGGGTAGTCGACCCCAACGACCTTAAAGCAACGGAAGAGGCGGTAAAAGAGGAACTGGCGGCAAAAGCCCCCTCGGTCATCATTACACGCCGTCCCTGTGCGCTGCTCAAATCCGTAAAGCATAAGCCCTCGGCAGTGGTGGACAGCGACAAGTGCCGCTCCTGCAAGGCTTGTATGAAAATAGGCTGCCCTGCCATATCCATGTCCACGGGCAAGGCAAAGATAGACAACACCCTTTGTGTGGGCTGCGGCGTTTGCGGCGGACTTTGCAAGTTTGACGCTATAAAGGAGGGCGTATGATGGAAACAAGATCTATTATGATAGTCGGGGTAGGCGGTCAGGGAACTTTGCTTGCCAGCCGTGTTATAGGCAGCGTTCTGCTGACGGGGGGATATGATGTAAAGGTGAGCGAGGTTCACGGAATGAGCCAGCGCGGTGGTTCAGTGGTGACATATGTTCGCTACGGGGACAAGGTGGCTTCTCCCATTATTGAAAAGGGGCAGGCCGATCTTATAATTTCCTTTGAGCTGTTAGAGGCGGCAAGGTGGGTGTCCTACCTTAAAAAAGGAGGCAAGATCATCACCAACACCCAGCAGATAGAGCCTATGCCCGTTATTACGGGAGCTGTGAAATACCCCGAAAATATTGTGGAAAACATAAAAGCGGCAGGGGTGGACATTACTGCGGCGGACGCTCTCTCACTGGCTGTTGAGGCAGGAACGCCGAAAGCTGTGAATGTGGTGCTCATGGGCATGGTATCGAAAACCGTCAGCTTTGACGAGCAGGTCTGGCTGGACGCTCTGAAGCAATGCGTTCCCCCGAAAGTGCTTGATGTAAACCTTAAAGCCTTTGAACTTGGGCGGGGCATCGCATGAGCGGCAAAGAAAAGCAGTCTGCCAAAAGCGCCAACGGCAATGACGCTCACAAAGGCAGCGCAGACAGTTTTACAGTCTTAAAAGCGCCTTAAAAAGAAAAAAAAAGCCGGCTCTCCTTTTCGGAGGGCTGGCGGTGCTGTGGGTGATCTTGCTGTCGATTTTTCCGCTGCCTTTTTACTCCCTTTTCTTTATGTCTGTTGTGGGGAGCAATGTTTTTCTGGTGCTGCTGGCAGCGGTTATCACATTCCCGTCTAATCTGCTGTTTTCCAAAATAGCAAAGGCAGATATAGGCGAATGGCGGCATTTGGCGATAAACGTTGTGTTCATGCTTGCGGTAGTTTACACATATTCCATTTTTCGGTACGATGCGGTGTGGTGGGTGATAATTTCCGCTTTGCTCCACTGTGCGTTGACGGCGGTATTGTTTATGAAAGCCAAAAGGGAAAATATTCCCAAGATAAAAGACGGCAAAAGCAAGGGCAGTCTCGCTCTGCTGGGAATCGTATGCGCTGCGGTTTCCGATTTTATTTATCTGCTTTTGTTTACGCTGGCGCTTAACGCTCTTATGGGATAGCGGAAGCTTCTCTTATCCCTCACTCTTTTTCACCACTATGCTCTGGCTGCCGTTTTCCTCCCAGCGGGAGATGAATGTGAGCTTGTTGTATCGCATAATATCGGTTTTATCGTTGGGATCCATAAAATAGTAATAATTTGCATCATAACCTGTTAAAATAAGGGTATGGGAATTGGTGAGCCAGGAAATTGTCCTGCCGCTCCCGGTTACCCATTCGGAAACAGCGTTATGGCGGTAGGGCTTCATATCTATGGACGCCCAGACGATAACGGGCGCTCCCCCGTCGATAATGCGCTCAAGATCTGCAGAGTTGGGTTCGTCCAGCACGAGGGCTTTATGACCCGAGCCGTGGGAGGAAAAATAGTCGTTGAGCACCTCCGCTATTACGGGGGCATAGCAGCCGTAGCCTTTGCCGTAAGGATCACCTATAAAAAATTTATTGGGGTCTGCGCAGTAAAGGGTGCCGTTTTTTTCGGAAAAATCTCCGTCGCTCACAGGCAGGTAATTATCCGCAAGGCTGCATTTGTCAATATCAAAGCCCAGAAAATTCAGCATTGCGGCAGCGCAGGTGACCTCGCACCCCACAGGCAGCTCGGGGTGTTGGTTTACCACATTCATGGGAATCTGGGACTTGCCGAGAAAATTTTCTGCGGGAACATATCCTGCGGAAAGCTCCTCAACGGTATAGCCCCGATAACGCTTATGTATATCGGCATCCAGCTCGGCATAGGTTATTTTTTCGTTCAAAGCACTGCGGCAGGCTATATCTGCGCTGACATAATCATATGCCCCGACGGCTGCCACGGCTGCCGCTGCTAAGGTCACGCATAAAACAATGTTTTTCATTTTCGTAAGTTTGATCCACCTTTAGATCTATGTATCGGGAATTGCTTCGAAGGGTAAATTTTTTAATTCCTCATCTGATATTTATTTAATTATACCATATTTCAAAAATCATTTCAATAGATTTTACCTAAAAAATGCTGCAATATATTGGCAGGGAAAGAAGATGTTATTCAAATGGTAGGACTTGTACTGGAGGGCGGAACTTTCAGGGGGACTTTTTCCGCAGGTTTTATGGACGCTCTTATTGAATGCGGCGTGCATTTTCCTTATGTGATAGGGGTATCGGCGGGAATATCCAACGCCGCTTCCTACGTTTCGGGGCAGTTCGGGAGGAACATGGAAATTTTTGAAAAATACCGCAACGACAAGCGGTATCTGGGGATAGGAAATTACCGCAAATGCAAAAGCTATTTCGGACTTGATTTCGTTTATGATGAGATACCCAACAGCCTTGTTCCCTTCGATTATGAGACCTTCAGAAGCTGCGATACGAAATTTGTGGTAGGGGTCACCAATGCCGTAACGGGCAGGCCGGAATTTATGGACGGAAAAACGGACACGGACAAGTGGCAGTTTTTACGGGCTTCCTGCGCTATTCCGGGGTACTTCCCCGCCATTGAGATAAACGGCTCGCCTTATTTTGACGGAGGACTTTCCTGCCCTGTCAGCATCAAGCACGCCATTAAGGACGGGTGCAAAAAGAACGTGATAATACTGACCCAGCCGAAAGGCTTTGTAAAAAAATGCGGCAAGGGAAACATTGCCATGAGCCAGATAATACGCAAAAAATACCCTGCAATGGAAATGGCGCTCCTTGCCCGCCACCGTCTTTACAACAGCCAGATAGCTTTTTGCGAGGAGCTGGAGAGACGGGGCAAAGCGATCATTTTCCGTCCGGAAAATAAGCTGGACAGCTTTCAGAAGGATGTGGAAAAGCTGCGTGAATACTGGCAGGAGGGGTATGACCTGTGCATGGCAAATATTGACAGGATAAAAGAATTCACCGAACTGTGATAATCGGACGAATTTGGCATATACTCATTACAGACCTCACGGGCGGAGAAAATGCCCTGGGGAGAAAACGGGACTTTGCAAGTCCTTTAAAAAGGAGTAATGTCAAATGGAAAAAACAGGACTTAACGCGCTGCTTTCGGAAAACCAAAAGGCGAAGAATTATTTCGGCTCGCTGCCCGATTACATTCAAGGGGGCGTAATGCTCCACTCCTCGGAGATAACCAGCGAGGACGACCTGCACAGCTGTGCGGATATGATAAAAAGCGAATTTGCGGATTGACGGATATTATGAGAGCAGCTTCGGGAATGCCCGGGGCTGCTTTTTTTTGCTTTTTTGCTGCATATAATTTCTTGACTTACGGCGATTTTTATGGTATAATGTGGTTATTGGAATGTTGTGATGCTTAGAGTGCGGCTTTGAGGCTTGCAGGCGAATAAAGGGAGGATTTTTTATGGCAATCATAGGCATTGATCTGGGTACGACCAACAGTCTTGCGGTATGCTATAGGGACGGCAGGGCGGATATAATCAAAAATTCTCTCGGGGATATTTATACGCCGTCGGCGGTAAGCATTGACGATAACGGAGAGATCCTTGTAGGCAGGATAGCGGGAGAGCGGCTTATTTCCCACCCGGACGTTACGGCAGCGGAATTCAAGCGGAGCATGGGACTGCGAAAAAATATAACCCTTGGTAAAAAGAGCTTTTCTCCCGAGGAGCTGTCCTCGCTGGTGCTCAAAAAGATCAAGGAGGACGCAGAAAAATATCTTGGCGAAGAGGTCACGGAAGCGGTCATAAGCGTTCCCGCATATTTTGACGACAACTGCCGCAGTGCCACAAAGCTCGCCGCAAAGCTTGCAGGTATCAAAACGGAGCGGCTGGTGAATGAACCGTCGGCAGCGGCGCTTGCCTATCAGGCGGAGCATGATTTTGAGGACGGCACATATATGATAGTGGATTTCGGCGGGGGCACACTGGATGTTTCCATTGTGGATTCCTTTGACAGCGTTATGGAAATTCTTGCGGTGGCGGGGAACAATCACCTTGGGGGAAAGGATTTCAACGAGGCTGTTGCGGATCATTTCTGCCGCATAAATGATATTGACAGAAGCGCTCTTTCCGCCGATGACAGGGCTATTGTATACCGCCTTGCGGAGCAGTGCAAAATAGCCCTTACCACGCAGCCTGTGGCAATGATGATAGCAAATATAGGCGATAAAAAATATTCCCTGACTTTGGATAACAACAAGCTTATTGAAATATCCTCGGGAATTTTCGAGCGAATGGCAGAGCCGATAAGAAAAGCCCTGCGTGACAGCCGCTGTCGGATAGAGGATATTGACGAGATCATTCTTGTGGGTGGCTCCTGCAAAATGCCCACTGTAAGGGCTTTTATTGAGAAGATCACAGGGAAAAAGCCCTGCACGGATATTGACTCTGACACTGCTATAGCTGTGGGTGCGGGAATTTTTGCGGGAATAAAGGACAGAAACGATAAGCTGAAGGATATTATCCTGACGGACATATGCCCGTTTTCTCTGGGCACAAGCGTGCTTGACAGGCAGTCAAGCGAAGAGATCATGAGCTTTATTATTGAGAGAAACTCCCCCCTGCCCACAAGCAAGGAGGAAACCTACTGCGCTGCTTCAAACGGGCAGACTGCGGCAAAATTCAATTTTTATCAGGGAGAAAGCAGGATACCTGCGAAAAATCTTTACCTGGGAGAGCTGGAGGTCCTGCACCCTGCTGCGGACAAGCATGAGCCTACCTGCCGTGTGCGGATGACCTATGACATCAACGGCATACTTGTGGTGGACGTTACGACGCTTGCGGACAACAAGCATTACAGCAAGGTTATCCTCAGTAAAGGCAGCGCCATGAGCGAGGCCGAGGTGCAAAGCTGCATAAAGCGAATGGAACAGCTGAAAATAAGCCCTGCGGACAAAGAAGAAAACCGCCTGCTTATTGCCCGCGCGGAAAGGCTTTTTGAGGAATCCATGGGAGGCGAAAGAGAGCTGATATCCGAATTTTTGGGCGGATTCAATGTGGCTCTCAGGTCTCAGAACAACCGCAGTATCAGGGCAGAATATGAACGGCTGAGCGAACTTCTGGACAGGCTGGAGGAAATGTACTGAGGGGGCGTATTATTTTCGTATACGGCAGAAACGGCAGCGGACAGGCCGCAAAATCATGTAAAGTTTTTTAATGAATGCAAAATATCTGAAAGGATCTGCGGGATATGTGGAAAATACTGGGCATTGCCCCCACAAGGGATATAAAGGAAATAAAAAAGGCATATGCACGGCTTGCAAAGCAGTATAATCCGGAAGAAAAGCCCGAGGAATTCAAGCGGATATTTGAGGCTTACAAGGCAGCCTGCATATACGCAAAAAGCACGGAGATACATTTTTCGCAAAATGAACATAATGAGAATGAGGACGATAAGACAAAGCTGATATTGATATCCCGGTCAGAAGATCATACCATGACAAATGCGGACGAAAATAAAGATACATCTTCCGATGAGGCTGCCGACACTGCGCAAGAGTATGATTTTTCGACCGTAGACGTCCGCAAAAATACCGGCAGGAACAAAACGGACGAAATTAAAGATACATCTTCCGATGAGGCTGCCGACACTGCGCAGGGGTATGATTTTTCGGTCGTGAACGTCCGCAAAAATACCGGTAGAAACGAAAGCGTATCGGAGGAAAAATTTGATTTCGGCAGCATAGACCCGCACTTCAGCGAGCTGAACGGAACGGACAGGACAAGCAACCTGCGGATATATCTGATACGCAGATTAAAGAAAATTTTTGACAGCCGCAAAGAGGCGGATATCAACACATGGCAAAGCTTTTTTTACGATACTTATTTTGACGAGCTGGTTTTTGATGTGGATTTCCGTTTACAGGCAAGGGATGTCTTTTTTCAAAGGCATCTCCCTCTGCTGACGGCAAAGCTTGTGGCGGAAAAATTCGGGGCGGGCACGCAGTATGTAGACGAGGGCTACGGTCGGTATACGGTAATAATTTCCGACGGAAGAAACAACTATTATTCCCATGCCGTAAATAATACGGTGTAC
>CAMWIR010000029.1 GCA_947174365.1 uncultured Ruminococcus sp.
CCGTGTATTTGTGGAGGACGGCGAGGGCATAAGAACACAGGCTTTCGACCCCTCAAAAATGACCGACCCTCACCTTATAATTTACGCCCCCGTCCGTGTCATGGGCAATAAGACCATTGTTACCAACGGCGACCAGACCGACACTATCTATGAGCTTATGGATAGGCAGCAGACCTTTGAGCAGGCTCTGCGCACCCGTGAATTTGAGGACGACGCCCCCAACTTCACCCCGAGAATTTCCGGCATAGTTCATCTTGACAAGGGGGAAATGAACTTTGCCATGTCCATTCTCAAAAGCGCCGACGGAGACGGCTCATCCTGTCAGCGTTACACCTATGCCTACAGCAACCCTATTTCGGGCAAGGGCAAATTTATCCATACCTACAGTGGCAGCGGCAATCCTCTCCCCAGCTTTGAGGGCGAGCCGAAAAATGTGGAAATTCCCTGCATGAAGATCGACGAGCTGACCGCCCATATATGGGATAATCTGAACGCCGACAATAAGGTTTCCCTTTTCGTCCGCTACATAGATATCGAAACAGGGGAGTATGAGTCGAGAATAGTCAATAAGAATGTGTAAGCTTTACGGAGGTAAGCGCATATGCCTATATTTCCATAGAAAGCGGCAGCCTCTCCGACGAACAGAAAGAGCGGCTGATAACCCGTCTTACCGAGGTATCATCGGAAATTATGAATGTGCCCCGAGAATTTTTCACGGTAACAATAAATTAACTTCCCGATAAGAATTTCGGCATAGGCGGAAGAACCATTGACAAAATAAAGTCCGAATATAAACCCAAATAATCTAAAATTACGGAGGAAAAACTATGAACGAAATGCAATTAAAATACGGCTGCAACCCCAACCAGAAGCCCTCAAGGGTCTATGTGGAGAACGGCGAACTGCCTATCGAGGTATTAAACGGCAAGCCCGGATATATAAACCTGCTTGACGCATTCAACGGCTGGCAGCTGGTAAAGGAGCTTAAAAAGGCAACAGGACTCTGCGCCGCAACCTCATTCAAGCACGTTTCCCCCGCAGGCGCAGCCGTCGGACAGCCCCTGTCGGATACATTAAAGAAGATCTATTGGGTAGACGATTTAGGGGAATTATCTCCCCTCGCCTGCGCCTATGCAAGAGCAAGGGGAGCGGACAGAATGTCCTCATACGGGGATTTTATCGCCCTCTCCGATATATGCGACGTGTCCACCGCAAAAATGATTCAGCGTGAAGTCTCCGACGGCATTATCGCCCCCGGCTACGAACCCGAAGCGCTGGAAATTCTGAAATCTAAAAGAAAGGGCACATACAACATCATCAAAATTGACGGGAACTACACCCCCGACCCTATCGAGCGCAAGCAGGTTTTCGGCATTACATTTGAGCAGGGCAGAAACGAGCTTGATATCAACAACGCCCTCCTTGAAAATATCGTCACCGACAATAAGGAAATTCCCGAGGATAAAAAGCGTGACCTGCTTATCTCCCTCATCACCCTCAAATATACCCAGTCCAACTCCGTCTGCTACGTCAAGGACGGCCAGGCTATCGGCATAGGCGCAGGGCAGCAGTCGAGAATCCACTGCACCCGCCTTGCAGGACAGAAAGCCGATAACTGGTGGCTGCGCCAGTCTCCGCAGGTGCTGGGGCTGGAGTTCGTGGACTCTATCCGCAGAGCCGACCGTGACAATGCCATTGACGTGTATATCTCCGACGAGTATATGGACGTTCTTGCAGAGGGCGAGTGGCAGAAGATATTCAAGACCAAGCCCCCCGTGTTCACCGTCGATGAGAAAAAAGCATGGCTTTCCAAGAACACCGACGTTTCCCTCGGCTCTGATGCATTCTTCCCCTTCGGCGACAATATCGAGCGTGCCCATAAATCGGGCGTGGAGTATATCGCCCAGCCCGGCGGCTCTATCCGTGACGACAATGTTATCGAGACCTGCAATAAATATAACATCGCCATGGCGTTTACGGGGATAAGACTGTTCCACCATTAATCTACATACACTTTTACTTTTCACGGGAAAATTAATTAAAACGATTTTCCGGCAACACGCAAAAATCTTGAGAAAATTTTTCACCGATATTTTTAGTATTATGGAGGATAATCCAATGAAAAACAAGTTCATTTTAACATCTGCATTAGCCCTTGCCCTTGTACTGACGGGCTGCAGCGGAGGAAACACCGAAGAAACCGTACCCGCAGACAATGCAGTTGACACAGTCGCCGACACTATCGCTGATACAGCGGCCGACCTTAGCGAAAGCGCAGCGGCAGATACCGAGGAAACCGAAGTTGTCACCGAAAAAACCGAGGAAGAAGCAGACTCTGCCGATGAGGATGATGACGACAATTTCGGCGAGACCGATAAATTCTATGACGGTGTTTTCCACGGCAGCGGATATACCCTGGCAATAGACGGCGATACCTGGATGGATATCAGCGCCATGATGGACTATGTTAGAAAAGCCGCCAACGATTCGGATATCGACTTCGGCATTGACTTTACCGACGAACAGTACTCCGACGCCTATGACGGTATGTTCATCTGCCCCGACAGCGAGGGCGCAAACTTCAATATGACCGTGGTCGATATAGGCATGGATCTGAACATTGCCGACGAGGGCGCAGAGCTTTACGGCGCAATTATTGAGCAGCAGTATTCCGCAGTGGAGGGCTGTACCTTCTACGGCTGTGAGCTTGACAGCGCAGGCGACTATGACTGCTTAAAAGCAGAACTGGAAATGACCAGCAGTGGTGTTACCATGCGCATGGTGCAGTATTGCTTCTGGGAAAATAAAATGCAAATGGTAATAACCTTCACTGCAACTCCCGATGAATACGAGGATATGCTCCCCGAATTTAAAAAGGTGCTGGATTCCGTTGAATTTGAATGATAAAGATATTAACAAGGGGAAAAAAGCGGATCATGAATTGATTATTTCTGCCCACCCTCTTCCGGAAGGCTCATATCCACTGCCGCCGGAGGCTATTGCAGAAATTATGGAAGGAACAAGGAAAACTCATTCAAAGAAACAAAAAAATATTTTAGAAGAAGATGATCTTGATGATTGGGTTGAACGTCATTTCCTCATATTTCCGGACAATGAGCTGTGGACGGAAAGTGTCAACTATGACAATAGCTTGTCATATCGGCATAAGAAGCTTTCTGAGGTTTTCTTCAGTGTCACAAATGAGGAAATGAAGTTTCACAAATTCCCTGTATTTCGGGCAGCAGAAAAAATTGCAATAAAAGTAATGTATAAAATTTTTGGAGCAAAAGTTACGGAGGGAACATTTCAAACAGCAGATATAAACTGGAATTTTTGTTCAGTCTGCTTAAGGAATGGCATAAGCCATACAGATATATTTACCCAAAGGGAAAATGTGTTGTATCATCTGACAGTTTATTCACCGGCAGATGTTACAAGCAAAGTCCTTGACGAGGTAAAAGAAGCGTTGTCAACATTTGAATTTACCGATCAATGAAAGGAAGATTTTATGAAAATACTGGTAATAGGCGGCGGCGGCAGAGAACACGCCATAATAATGAAGCTTTCCGAAAGCAGCCGTGTGGAAAAGCTTTACTGCACTCCCGGAAACGGCGGAATTTCCCGTTATGCGCAGTGCTATGATGTTAAGGCGACCGACATTGACGGCGTTGTTGCCTTAGCTCGTGAACTGGCAGTGGATATGGTGGTCGTAGCTCCAGACGATCCCCTTGTTATGGGCATGGTCGACGCTCTGGAGGCCGAGGGCATTCCCGCATTCGGTCCTAATAAAGCAGCCGCAATTATCGAGGGCAGCAAGGCATTTTCCAAGGAGCTTATGAAAAAGTATCATATCCCCACAGCGGAGTATGAGATCTTCGATAATAGCGAGGCGGCAATTGCCTATTTAAAGGAGAAAAACAGCTACCCCGCCGTTATAAAGGCAGACGGACTTGCGCTGGGTAAAGGCGTTATCATTGCACAGAGCGAAAATGAAGCAGTGGAAGCCGTCAGATCAATGATAGACGGCAGACAGTTTGGCGAAAGCAGCGCACGGGTAGTTATCGAGGAATACCTCACAGGCCCCGAGGTTTCCGTCCTCAGCTTCACCGACGGCAAGACCCTTGTCCCCATGATATCTTCCATGGATCACAAGCGTGCCCTTGACGGCGACAAAGGCCTTAATACAGGCGGCATGGGCACAATAGCCCCCAACCCCTGCTACACCGAGGAAATCGCAAAGGAATGCATGGAAAAAATCTTCATCCCCACCATGAACGCCATGAACACCGAGGGGCGCACATTCAAAGGCTGCCTTTATTTCGGGCTTATGATAACCCCCAAGGGACCCAAGGTGATAGAGTACAACTGCCGTTTCGGCGATCCCGAGACCCAGGTAGTCCTGCCTCTGCTGGACAGCGATCTGTGCGATATTTTCGAGGCAGTCTGCAAGGGCACATTGTCTGAGACCCCGATCAAATGGAAAACAGGCGCCTGCGCCTGCGTTATCATGGCAAGCGGCGGCTATCCGCAGTCCTACCCCAAGGGTCTGCCCATAAGCGGACTTGACGACATGGGACAGACAGACGGTGCATTCGTCTACCACGCAGGCACAGCCTTCAAGGACGGCAAATTTCTCACAAACGGAGGTCGCGTCCTTGGCGTTACCTCGGCAGGGGACACTCTGGAATACGCTCTTGACAAGGCGTACAAGGCAGTGGGCAACATCTCCTTTGACAACGCCCATTACAGAAAAGATATAGGCAAAAGGGCGTTGAATAGCTAAGGAACTGCTGATTAAAGGTATTTTCTCCGCCTACGGCGGGGGAAATACCGCCACTCATAACCGCTTTTAAAAGCAAGAAAATTCTAAAAGCGATTTAATCAGCGTTTCCCTAACTTACTATGGCAAAAGGCTGTAAAAATTTCATTCTGCAAATGAATGGTATAGCCTTTTGCTTTGTTGATTTTGCACACTGTAATTTTATTATTTCATAACATCTTGCAAATGTCAATATGTTTGCATACATTTATTTGCATTTTGCAAATTTCTGCCTGTTGCACAAATTTTCAGAGAAATTTTGTGCAGCTTGCAAAATGCAATTACACATAAATAATTATTAAGGAAAAGGTAGGAGCGTGAGAATATGCCCGAAACAGAGATCATAATAAGAGGCGGCATAAGGGCATATCTTGCCGACCTTATTTTCCCCTCCCGCTGCCCGTTCTGCGATGATTTTATCCCATATGACCGCCTGTGCTGCGAGGATTGCTTCAACGAGACACTCTGGGCGGATGAAAATATCTGCCCCCGCTGCGGCAAAAGCATTATGAAAGGCTGCCTCTGCTCCAATGGCGAAAAGGGCGTGAAATACGACCTGTGCGTGCCTGCTGCCTATTATTCGGGCGGGGTCAAGGACTCGGTCTACAAGCTGAAATTCCGAAGCGAGACCTCCGCCATTGACCTCTACGGCAGAATTATTGCTAAGCGACTTGAAATAATGGACATTCTTCCGGAGATCGACCTTGCCGTGCCTGTCCCCATGGCAAAAAAGAACCTGCGCATAAGAGGCTATAATCAGGCGGAACTGCTGGCAAAAGCTATCACCAAGGGCACGGACATTCCCGTAAACACCGGGCTTATAATCCGCAAAAACGTCACCCGTTCCCAGCATGACCTTTCCGCCGAGGAACGGCATGAGGCCGTGACTACCCAATATTTCCCCCTTGACACGGGCATTGCAAATGGCAAAACTGTCCTTTTGGCGGATGACGTTCTAACCACAGGCTCAACTCTGAACTATTGCGCAGGGCTTTTAAAGGAAAAGCTCGGGGCAAAGAAAGTTATTTGCGCCGTGGCGGCAACCGTTTAGAGAGCAGATTTTTAGGGAAAATTTTATGAAAATTATTGCATTTATCGGAATAGTGTGGTATAATTGAATTGAAATCTTATGAACAAAGATAACGAAAGCAGTAAATATGTTATGAGACGTTTTCCGATCTCATACCGAAAAATAATGTGAAAGGAATTTGGGCAGATGAAACCGATTAATAAAAGGCGCATACTTTCGGGGATAACGGCGGCTGTAATGATTTTTTCCATGACGGCATGCGGAGGCGATAAGGAAGAGCCCCCCAAGGAAATTTCCGAGGTGCAGACTACCGAAAATGTCACCGAAATTTCCGAAACCGCCGAGGCAACGGACGCAGATATTTTTGGCGAGAATTACGACCCCTTAGATGATTCATACGACCCATACGGGGGCGGGGGAGCAAGCACAGCAGCAGCAGTTTCGGCAGTAACCGAGAACAGGGAAGAGGACGAGGAAGCCGATGAGATTGAGGAAACACAAGAGCCCTCGGAAACAAAGCCCGCCGAAACGAAAAAGTCAAGCGAAAATAAGACCACCGAGAAAAAGACAACTCCCAAGGCAACGGAGGCAGCTAAAACAGAAGCTGTAACAGCCGCACCCGAGAATAAGCCTGCGCAGACCGCTGCAAATACATCTGCCCAGACTACCGCAAAGAAAACCTCCGACGAAAAGGCTTCCGATGACGTGGAGCTGATAATCGGCAGCGCCAACGGCTGGAATGACGGCACAAATGATTTTTCCCAGATCGACGGAACGATAAAAAATAACGGCAAGGGCGTTGTAAACGGCTGGACGGCTAAAATATCCGTAGGCAGCGGCGCTTCCGTGGATCAGTCCTGGAACTGCGGAATAGACCTGAAGGACGGTGTTCTCACTGTGACCCCTGTGGAATATAACGGCAATATTGACCCCGGAAGCGAGGCTACCTTCGGTATGATTTTGAAAAATCCCGGGAAGATAGATGCGGATAAATCCAAACTTACCTGCTCCGTAGGTACATACTCAGCCACCGGCGGCAATTGGGATAACAATAACAACAATAATAACAGCACAGGCGACGGCACTCCGCCTCCTGCGCCTGTTTACGCAAAAGACGTTCCCGAGCCTACCACCGACGACTGGCTCTCCGTCAAGGGCAACAAGATCGTTGACAAGGACGGCAGAGAGGTTTGGCTCACAGGTATCAACTGGTTCGGCTACAACACAGGAACAAACACCTTTGACGGTCTTTGGGCGTGCGACCTTAATACATCTCTTGCAGCTATTGCCGATCACGGCTTTAACCTGCTGCGTATCCCCATTTCCGCAGAGCTTGTTAATAACTGGGCGGCGGGAAATTACCCCAACGCCAATTTCAATCAGGCCACAAACTCCTATCTTGTGGGCATGAACAGTCTGGAAATTTTCGACTATGTTATCGGTCAGTGCCGTGCCAACGGTATCAAGATAATGATGGATATTCACAGCGCAAAGACCGATTCTATGGGGCATATGAAGAATGTGTGGTACGAGGGTAACGTTACCGAGCAGGATTATCTTGACGCGCTTTCCTGGCTTGCCGCACGCTATAAGAATGACGATACTATCATTGCTTACGACCTTAAAAATGAGCCTCACGGCAAGGCAAACGAGACCCCCCGTGCAAAGTGGGACGGCAGCAAGGACTCCGACAACTGGAAATACATTGCGGAAAAGGCTGCAAATGCGGTGCTTTCCAAAAACCCCAATGTGCTGGTAATGGTTGAGGGTATCGAGATATACCCCAGGGACATAAAGTCCAACGGCGACTTCTCCTCTACAAACCCCGGTGACTACTACAGCACCTGGTGGGGCGGCAACCTGCGCGGCGTAAAGGACAATCCCGTTAATTTGGGCAAATATCAGAACAAGCTGGTATATTCGCCCCATGACTACGGCCCTGCGGTCTATCAGCAGGAGTGGTTCAAGGGTGACTACACCTATGACTCTCTTAAAAAGGACGCATGGAACGACAACTGGCTCTACATTCATGACAACGGCACAGCCCCCCTGCTTATCGGGGAATGGGGCGGCTTTATGACCCAGCCCAACCTGAAGTGGATGACCTATCTGCGGCAGCTTATCAAGGAGAAAAAGCTGAACCACACCTTCTGGTGCTTCAACGCTAACTCGGGGGACACGGGCGGACTTGTAAAGGACGATTTTGTCACATGGGACAAGGAAAAATACGAATTTGTCAAGGAGGTTCTCTGGCAGGAGGACGGCAAATTTGTGGGCCTCGACCATGAGATACCCTTGGGTTCAAACGGCAAGGCGCTGGGCAAATAGAGGCAAGAGGTTTAAGAAGCAAACGGCAAACAGCGGCAAGATATAAAAATTCGGCACTTTTTAAATTAAAAATGTTATAACGGGGCGGTTTCGGCTGCCCTGTTTTTAGTTGTTGTTTGCCGGTGCGGTCAATACAGCAAATCGCTGTTTGTTTTGTGTTGATTGTGAAAAAAATCTGAAAGAGGGAAGCGGAAATATGTCTAAATACAAAATAGACAGCGAATTAAAATGGCTTGCAAAGCAGAAAGCGCCGTCAAATATATATTTATATCCCATAGTTAATATAGCAATGAAATTATCTGTATGCAAATCGGACGACAGAGTTATCGTAAAAAAATACATAACGCCCGGATATGAGAACGGAAAACTGTCCACTTTGGTTATTGAACCAAGGGAGTGCAGCGGTATTCTTCCATGCATTATATTTTACCATGGCGGAGGATTTTTGCTGAAAGCGTCAAGGGCACACTACAGGATAGCAAAATGGTATGCAGAAATGGCAAAGTGCAAGGTGGTTTTTACAGATTACAGATTATTGCCTAAATTTAAATATCCTGTTGCTGTTGAAGATTGCTACTGCACTTATAAATGGGTACAAAGCAGTGCTGATATGTTAAAGATTAATAAGGATAAAATCATTTTGGCAGGCGACAGCGCAGGGGGAAATCTTGCGGCTGCGGTTACGCTGATGTTATGGGACAGAATTCAGATCTCACCCTTGGGAGCAATGCTGATTTATCCTGTCACAGATAGGCGTATGATAACAGAATCAATGACGAAATTCACAGATACGCCTGTTTGGGATTCAAAGCTGACAAAAATGTTTTGGAAGGCGTATTTAGGAAATAAAGAGCATGAACATATCCAGTATGCATCGCCTATAGAAGCAGAATCATTGGAACATTTTCCGAATACATACATGGAAGTGGCTGAGTTCGATTGCCTTAGTGACGAGGGGGTCGCTTTTGCGGAAAGGTTACGGGCAGAAGGCGTTTTTACCGAGCTTCACGAAATAAAAGGTGCGTGTCACGGCTTTGAAGCGGCGCTTGAAAGCAGGATTATAAAAGAATCCATGCAGAGAAGAATTCGTTGGATCAGGTCTGTTTTTTATGGGCATTGAATTAAGATGTTTCAGTGTCATTACGGATAACTGCTGTTACGGTACTTTGACAAGGAATTTGAAAAAGAATATTGACAGCTTTAATTCGAAAAGGGAGTTTAATGTGATAAAGAATTTTTGGTGCGACAGACTGAAGTTACCGATTTTATAAAATTTATAGAAGATATATCAAAAAAGCCCTTGCAAGAGTGAAAAAAAAATGTTATAATAAAATGATAGGATTATTCGGCTTTCGGTAGTTAAAATCACAGCACATCTGACCCGATAAGCAATAAATTATTCGGCAAATTTGTAAACAAGAACTAAAGGAGTTAATATAGTGGAAATATTTCGGAAAATTATGCTTGCGGTCGGGATCGCTTCCTTTTGTATATGCGGACTGTATCTGAACGGAATGGGCGGCGCTGCCATGACCTTTTACGAAAAATACGCACATTTAGGGGTGTGCCTGCTGTTGTCCACTCTGCTTTTCGGCGGTGCGCTGGCTGCGGCGTTTTCAAGAAAAGGCATTATGAATATTATATCCTTGCTGCTTAACGCCGCGGCAACGGTTCTGTGGATATATCCTCTGGCGTGTTTGAACGGCGTTCCCAATTCGGTAGTTGCAAAGACAGATATGGAAGTGCTGACAGGGCGTATATACCCTGCGGTCATTATCACGATCTCTCTTGGACTGGCGGTTTTTGCGGATTTCTTCTCCTATGACCGTGTCACAAAAAGGACGGAAAGGAAGGAGCGTAAAAAAGCGCTTAAAAACCGTCCTCTTAATGAGGATGAGAAGATAATATAATTTTTTGAGACCCGAAATAGACCGAAACAGGGGAATTTATATGAAAGGAATGAAGCAGATATGAGCGTTACCATAAAGGACGTGGCAAAGGCTGCGGGTGTGTCGGTGGCAACCGTTTCGAGGGTGCTTAACAACAGTGCGGCAGTTTCCGATGAAACGGCTGCTGCGGTAAACGATACCATAAGGGAATTGGGCTACAGCCCCAACTTTCTGGGGCGCAACCTAAGAAAGTGCGAAACAAACAACATTCTTGCCATAATCCCCTCCACAGAACAAAGCTTTTACAGCGAGATAATCAAGGGAATGCAGGAGGAGGCAAACCCCGAATACGACATTCTTATATGCACAAGCTACAGCTATCTGGGTACGGAAATGCGTCTGCTTGAAATGCTCTACAACCGCACAGTTGACGCAGCGGTGCTGCTTGGCACTCAGCTTGACGCCGCCGCACTGGACGAGCTTGCCGAAAAATACAGCATTGCGCTGTGCTGCGAACGTGTGGAGGGGGCGAGGGTGCTGAGCGTTGCCATAAATGACGAGGCGGCAGGATATGACGCTGTGTGCGCATTCCTCATAAAGGGACGGCGGCGGATAGGGCTTGTTACTACAGGTGCTGACGGAAATGCAGCCCTTACCTCCGTTGGCCGTGAAAAGGGCTACCGCAGAGCGCTTGCGGAGTTTGGTATCAAGGTAAAAGATGAATATATTTTCCGTGGCAATTACGATTATGAGCAGGGACTTGCGGCATTTGACTATTTCTATTCCCTCCCCGAGCCGCCCGATGCCGTTTTCTGCGTTTCTGACTTGCTGGCGGCAGGAGTAATAAGGCGTGCGGGGGAAAGAGGCATTAAGGTTGGCAGCGAGCTTTGGGTATGCGGCTTTGACAACATTTCCCTGAGCCGTATGTACATACCGGGTATTACCACAGTCGCTCAGCCCGGCTACGAAATGGGGCGCACGGTCATCAGGCGGCTGGTGGAAAATATGCGCTCGGGCAAGCATTCCTGCGAAAATGTCATTTTGGAGCATGAGCTGATAATCAGGCAGTCGGGAGGATAGACCGCCCGTAGATTGGCATAGCAAGCTTTTCTGAACGTTGAAAGGAACTTGATAGATATGATTTATACGGTAACATTCAATCCTGCAGTGGATTACGCGTTGCGGGTGGGAGAGGTAAAAAGAGGGCAGGTGAACAGGACGGTTTCCGATGAGGTCTCATTCGGAGGCAAGGGGATAAACGTTTCCACGGTGCTGAAAACCTTGGGAGTAGAAAGCACGGCGCTGGGCTTTGCCGCAGGCTTTACCGGTGAGGCGCTGGAAAAGGGCTTGAAGAAAAACGGCATAAATGCCGAGTTTATCCACCTTGACGAGGGAATGACGAGAATATGCATTAAGCTGTACGAGGAGGCGGACGGGGCGGAAACCGAAATAAATCCCGCAGGTCCTGTTATCCCGAAAGAAAAGATAAACGAGCTTACAAGCAGGCTCAAAGCCTTGAGGGAAGGGGATACACTTGTGCTGGCGGGCAGCGTGCCGGGGTCTGTATCGGGGGATATTTACAAGCAGATATGCAAAGACCTTGCGGGAAGCGGTGTGCGAATTGCGGCGGACGCCTCGGGAGATCTGCTTACGGGGATACTCCCATACCGTCCCTTTATCGTAAAGCCCAACCACGCCGAGGCAGGAGAGATATGCGGCATTGAGGCGACCACTCCCGACCATGCGAGGGAATGCGCTGCAGCCCTGCGGGAAATGGGTGCGCAGAACGCCATAGTTTCCATGGCGGAAAAGGGTGCGGCGCTGGCGGCAGCCGACGGCAATGTTTATTTTATCGCAGCCCCCAAGGGAGTTGCGGTGAATTCGGTAGGGGCGGGGGATTCCATGCTGGCGGGCTTTTTGGCGGGCTTTATAGCAACCGGGGACTACAGGCAGTCTCTTTTGCGGGGGATAGCCGCAGGCAGCGCCACAGCCTTTTCAAAGGGTCTGGCAAGCAGGGAGGATTACGACAGGATATTGAAGGAGATCTCGCAATGAGGATAGAGGCGGAATTTGAAAGGGTTTCTGTATCGCAGTTTGCAGGGGATATGCAAAGGCTTTTTCCGAATGAGGCGGCAGAGGCTGCTTACGGCAAAATAAAGCTGCCAAAAAGGGCGACTGCGGGGTCGGCGGGGTATGATTTTTTTACTCCCGTGCCCATAAAGCTTGCCCCGGGGGAAACGGCGACTGTCCCCACGGGAATAAGAGCGAAGATTCCCCATGAATGGTTTCTCATGTGCTGCCCCCGAAGCGGACTGGGCTTCAAATACCGCCTGCGGCTGGACAACACGGTGGGGATAATTGACAGCGACTATTATTTTGCGGAAAACGAGGGGCATATTATGATTAAGCTCACCAATGAAAGCCTTGATAATAAGACCCTATCTATTGAAGCAGGAATCGCCTTTGCACAAGGGATTTTTCTGCCATACGGAATATGCGAAGCGGACGGCGAAGAGGGCGTTCGCACGGGAGGATTCGGAAGTACGGGTTGATCGGGGGATTTACAATGCGCAACATAAAGGCTGTCCTTGCTTATAAGGGCACGAATTACCATGGATTTCAGCGGCAGAATAATGCTGTGTCCGTCCAGGGAATACTGGAGGACAGACTGTCACGGCTATGTAATGAGGAAATAAAGGTGAACGGCTGCTCCCGAACGGACACGGGGGTGCACGCTGCGGAGTATGTTATTTCCTTTAAAACAGGCTCCGGCATTCCCTGCGAAAATATTGTCAAGGGCATGAACAGCCTGCTGCCCGAGGATATAGGGGTGACAAGGTGCGAGGAGGTATCTCCCGATTTTCACGCCCGCTACAGCTGCAAGGGCAAGGAATATGTTTACAGGATACTGAACCGCCCCGTGCCAAGCCCTTTTATGAGCGACCTGTGTTTTCATTATCCTTACAAGGCGGATCATGAGCTTATGAACAGAGCGGCAGGGTATTTTAAGGGAACATTTGATTTTTCTGCATTCTGCGGCGCACTGGGGGCAAAGGAAAATTCCGTGCGGACGGTTTACGAAAGCAGGGTTGAGCGGCAGGGGGATATTATCACATTCACCGTATCCGGGGACGGCTTTTTGTACAACATGGTGCGGATAATGGCGGGCACGCTTATTTACGTGAACGAAGGTAAGCTTGCACCGGAGGATATTCCGGGAATTATAGAGAGCCGTGACAGGGAAAGGGCGGGTGTTACCGCCAAGCCCCGGGGGCTGTATCTGAACAGGGTTTTTTATTGAAAAAAGGGAGGAATGAGCATGAAAAAAATTTCTTTTATTATTTCCTTTGCTGTAATGATGTCTTGCCTTTCGGTTCCGGTAACAGCGGAAGATCTCGGTGATGAAGAGATCGTACTTGACAGACCCCCGATAGTAGGGTATTTGGAAAGCAGCGACTCTAACCCGCACCCGGAAGTAAGCGGCTCGGGATATTATATAGACGATGGCTATGATCTTGTTTATGATATTTTTGGTATACAGGAGCTTCATGACGCACGCAGCTGGAACGGCAAAATAGAGGATGACGGAACGGTAGGAATAGAATTCAGAGATCCCTCCGACACATTCTATGATATGAGAAGCAGCGCAAAATTAACTGTAAGGATACCCAATACGGTAAACGGCATAACTGTATCGAAGTTTTACGGAAGAGGTTCATTCACGGCCTTTGACGTTGATCCAGAAAATCAATATTTTAAAAGTGACGGGCAAACGTTATTTTCAAAGGACGGAAAAACCTTAGTATCCTATGCCGGTTACAATGAAAGCACCGAATATGTTGTTCTTGACGGAACGGAAATAATTGGGTATGATTCATTCTTTGAATGTACAAATTTACGGGAGGTGTACATCCCCGGCAGTGTAAAAATAATTGAAGAGGATGCTTTTCGATTTACTGATAATATAGAAAGGTTTGTGTTTGAAGATTTTAATATTTGTATAAACCAAACGGCATTTTCATATTATTGGAGTTTTAAGAAAAAAGCCTCACTGCCTAAAGCCAAGCTTGTCTGCACCAAAACCGTAAAGCTCCGGACAAATGAAAATACAATAGGCTGGGATTCTGTTGAAGGGGCAAGTTATTATGAGATTTACCAGAAACTGAACAGCGGCGAATATAAGCTTCTGAATACGACAAAGGGCACTTCCTGCAAACTATCTTCCGTTAAATCGGGAGGAGAATATACCTTTGCTGTAAAACCCGTAGCTGTTATATCTGCGGTGAAGGTAGAGCGTGACAACCCACTGGCAGGAAGGCATTATCCCGAAAGCTTTACCATTGAGGGAACTATGTCGGAGGATATTGTCATTTCGGTATAATGTATTTGACGGGCTGTACGTTCAGATTTGACAATTTTGATGAAGTAGTTTTGTTATTAAAACCGTATGCAGCAGAAAAGGAGGAAAGCATATGAAAAAAAACATATTAATTTTGGCTGTTCCGGCAGTTATGCTTGCTTTGCATGGTACATTGGTGTATGCAGATAAAATAAATCCCGAGGTTGGCGATGGAGTATATGACGGATATAATTTGACAAGCAAGATGATTGACGAGCTTTACACATGCGGAAATGAAATATGTTGGGATTATCTTAAAGATGAAAATAAAGTATACTATTTAAAATCGTTTGACATTATAAGGAGTGACATATTGTATGGCAAAATAAAAGTACCCGATAGAATTAACAATAAAACAATAGAATATATTCGCGGTTCATGCTATTTGCAGGAGTTTGATCTAAATCCCGAAAATCCGTACATGAAATGTGTTGATAATGTAATTTTCAGCAAGGACGGGACAAAGCTTATGTCATATGCGAGGTATGACGAACGTACTGAGTACATTATTCCCCAAACAACAGAAACGATAGGTGCAGCTGCTTTTTTTGATTGTAATAACCTCAAAAGCGTTGTTATTCCTGATTCCGTCAATAATATAGGAAACGGAGCTTTTTCTTGTTCATATAATATTGAAGTCTATGATTTTTCTGATAATGTTACTGTCATTCCTGCGAATGCTTTTTCATCTAATCGCAAGCTTAAAATGTTTATAATAAAAAAAGAATCAAAACTTAAGGAGATAAAATCAGAAGCGTTTGATGGATGCCCGATGTTATCCGAACTTTATCTGCCGTCATTTGATATTAAGATCGATAAGTGGGCTTTTGGACATGGTACAATGCCAAAGACAAAATTAAAAAGCTATGTACAAACAAAAGTGACCGCCGATGAAAACACACTGAATTGGAAAGAAGTTCAAAATACATCATATTATGAAATATATCAAAAATTAAACAGTGGCGAATATAAACTGCTTGGAAAAACAAAGAAAACATCTTATGAATTTAAAGCGCTTAAAAACGGAATGAATTACACCTTTGCAGTAAAGCCGCTAGCAGTGATCCCTGCTGCAAATTATGATAAGGATAATGATAAGTATTATCCCGAAACCTTTACCATTGAGGGCACTATGTCGGAGGATATTGTAATTTCGGTATAATGCATTTGACAAGCTGCACGTTCAGAAAGGCAGCAAAAAAGAAAGGAGCGGAAAAAATGGCGGTAACGGATATTTCCGAGCTTAGAAAAAAGAGAAAAGCCAAGCAGACGAAAAATCTGCTTATAAAGGTGTTCATAGTGCTGCTGATTACGGGAGCTGTGGTGGTGGCTGTGGCGACCCACGAAAGATGGTACCCTTACCTTAAAAACGCCATGACCCAGATACCCGAAAATATTGCCGACAGAGATGCGGCGGTGCTGGCGGAGGGACGTTTCCCCATAAGGGTCGAGGGAGGCATGGGCTATCAGCTGATGAATATGGACGGAAGTCTGGCGCTGCTGGACGATTCAAAATTCCATGTTTACAGCGCCGACGGCAAGATAATGAACGAATCCCAGCACACATTTGCCAACCCCATTCTCTGCGTCAGCGGAAGCAAGGCGCTGATCTACGATGAAGGCGGCAGGGAATTCCGACTGGAAAGCAAATATAAAACCATTTACTCCAATACGGCAGATGATGTTATCTATCTTGCAGAACTGTCCAGATCGGATTACGCGGCAGTGGTCACAAAATCGGACAAGTTCCTTGCGCAGCTGAAGGTCTATGACGGCAGTGGCAGCCAGTTTTTTACATACTACAGCTATGACAGCAGGATAATAAACGTTACCTTTACCCAAGGAAGCAGCGGCTGTATCGTTACAACTTTAAAAGCAGAAAACGGCAGGCTTATGTCGGAGATGATACGCTTTGACTTTAAAGACACCGAGCCTGAATGGGTCAGCGATGCTGTGCCCACACTTGCTATGGACGTACATTTTGCGGACGACGGCGGCATTGTAATGATAGGAGACACCATGACAGCCTGCTTTAATCCCGACGGCAGCTTAAAGGGACGGTATATTTATGAAGATCCGCTAATCTACTATGATTATACCGATAAGATCACCGCTCTGCTGACGGAGAATACCGACATCAGGCGGACGGAGCTTATAACCTTTTCCGGCTCGGACTGCACCCTGCCCATAGCCACAAGAGCCGAGGAAAACGCTCAAAAGGTATTTGCCGACGGCAGCAGTGCATATATTTTAAGCGGAAACAGAATTGACGTTTACTCTGCCGACGGACTGCACACCGGAGAGGTCACGCTGGAGGACGAATATGACAACTTCTGCAAAAATGACAAGTACATTTATTTGCTGGGGTATGACAGTATCAACAGAATTGATTACAACAGCTGATTATAATTAAGGAAACACTGATTAAATTTTTTTAAAATTATTTTGATTTCCCAAATGGCTATGTGTGGCGGTTTTTCCCCCGCCGTAAGCGGGGGAAAAACCTTTAATCAGCAATTCCTTAATAATGAGCGGCGGTGTTTTGCAGTGTCCTTGTGGCTTTGTAAATTTTTCTTTAAATTTATATAAAAATATATGTGCAGGCTGTCGGGAAATTTCCTTCCTCTTGCCTCCGAAATTCTTGCTTCCGTCAGGTGGTGTATTATTGTTAAATGATTTCATTGGTATATGATATTGTTATTGTTCTGATATTCATTTTCTGTATTTGGCGCGGGTACAAAAAAGGAGTGCTGCGGACGGTACTGGGACTTGTTTGCATAGTGCTTTCCTATCTTATTGCCTCCGCTGTTTCCTCCTATCCCATATGCAGCGGGATATATGAAAAATATTTGAGGGAAACCGTTTACGAGCGTATAGATACCTCTGTGCAAAACGCAAAGGAGGAGACCGCAAAAAAAATTAAGCAGCAGGCAGAGGATGCGGCTGATGATTTTATAGATAAAAATTTCAGGGGATCTCCCGAAGCAAAGGACTTTGCGGACAGGATATTCGAGGAAGGAAGCAGGTTCATAGAAGAGGCTATCCCGCAGGTCGGTCCTGAAATTTACGGTTTTTTTGATAATCATAAGGAAACACTCTTGACTAATCCCGAAATTAGTGGTAAAATAGAAAGTGTGGCTGATTTTTACAGCAAGAAGGCTGCCGTGGAAATAAATGAGAGGCTGCCTCTGGGGATAACCGTAAAAGAGGAAACACTCAAAGATCTGATAACAAACGGCGATGCGGCGGACGCTTTTATGTATGAGCTTTTCGGGGCAGATACTGCTGACGCTGCTAACGCTGCCAATACGGAGGACGGCGGCAGAAAGGGCGTTGCGGAATATATAGAAAGACAGGCGGCTGCCCCTTTATTTATACGGCTATTAGGCGTTATACTGTGGACTGTTGGGTTTGCGGTGTCGGGCTTTGTTCTGAGACTTGCCGTTAAGATTATTCTGACGGTAAGGGTCATAAGCCCTGTGCGTACCTGTGATTCGGCGCTGGGTGGCGTGCTGGGGGCTGCTGTGGGTATTGCGGTGATAGGTGCGCTTAGCGTGCTGGTTATCCTTGCGGTGCAGCTGACGGGGGGCATGACCTATATAAATGAGGAGATAATCGGGGGAACGCTTATTTTCGGGAAAATATACAAGTTTATTTTATCAAGAGTTTCATTGTTCGCTTAAAGGATCTTTCCTTGGAATTTACGGCGGACAGAAAGGATGGAAAACGTATATGCTGTGCAGCAGGTGTAAGAAGCGTGAGGCTGTGGTTTTTATAAATTCAATGCAAGGGGGACTTAGCAAAAGGGAATCCCTTTGTCTTGTGTGCGCAAGGGAAATGGATGTGCCGCAGATAAAAGAATACATGGAGCAGATGGGCATAACGGACGACAACATTGAAGAGGTTGCGGACGCTATGACAGGCATTGCCGACAACTTCGACATGGATATGTTCAAGCCCGGAGGCACTAACTCCATTCCTCAGATCTTCAACAATATTTGGGGCGTTTTCGGAGGCGCAAAGGAAAGATCATCTTCCGAATCCCGCAGCCCTAAGGACGAGATCGGCGACGGTAGCGAAAACAGCGACAGACGGGAAAATTCCGCCTTTGAGCGCAGGGAAAGAATACGTGCCAATGACAATCAGAAAAGAGCTCAGAGCAAGCGCAAATTCCTTTCCGCTTTCTGCACCGACCTTACAGGAAGGGCAAGAGACGGAAAGCTGGATATGATAGTGGGACGGGAAAAGGAAATTTCCCGTGCGGTGCAGATCCTCTGCCGCCGCCAGAAGAACAATCCCTGCCTTATAGGCGAGCCAGGAGTGGGAAAGACTGCCATTGCCGAGGGACTGGCGCAGAAAATAGTCAAGGGGGAAGTGCCCTTTCAGCTGAGCACCAAGGAGGTTTTCCTGCTGGACTTTACCGCTCTGGTGGCGGGAACTCAGTTCAGAGGTCAGTTTGAGAGCCGCATGAAAGGGCTTATTGATGAGGTAAAGCACGAGGGCAACATTATCCTGTTCATTGATGAGATCCACAACATGGTGGGCGCAGGGGACAGCGAGGGCTCGTCCATGAACGCCGCCAATATCTTAAAGCCTGCCCTCAGCCGAGGGGAGGTGCAGGTAGTCGGGGCTACCACCTTCAAGGAGTACAGAAAATATATTGAAAAGGACAGCGCTTTGGAAAGACGTTTCCAGCCTGTGACGGTAAACGAGCCTACAGTGGAGGATACGGTTGAGGTATTAAAGGGCATTAAGCAGTATTATGAGGATCACCATATGGTGAAAATAAGCGATGAAATGCTGGGGCTTTGCGCCACTCTTTCCGAGAGGTATATAAACGACCGCTATCTGCCCGACAAGGCCATAGACCTGCTGGATGAAGCCTGCGCATACAGGAGCATACACAGCAAGGAGCTGGAGGGGAAGCTGGTAAAGAAAAAGGAAATAACCGGTCTGGAGAGCGAGATAAAGGAAATAGAGGACGCTGCCGCTCCCGATTTTGAAAAGCTTGCCGAAAAGAAGTCGCTGCTTCTCAGAAGCCGTGAGGATCTTGAGGCGGCGGAGAAAAAGTGCGCTGTCATAAATGTTGAGGAATCGGATATAGCAAAGGTAATAGAGCTTTGGACGGGCATTCCCGCCAACAAGATAGAGGAAAGCGAATTCGGCAAGCTTGCACGGATAGAGGACGTAATGAAAAAGCGTATCATCGGGCAGGATAAGGCCGTTGAGACAGTCGGCAAAGCGATCAGACGAACACGGGTGCAGCTTAGCAAGCGCAGACGTCCCGCTTCGTTCATCTTTGTAGGACCTACGGGCGTTGGTAAGACAGAGCTTGTAAAGGTCATAAACGACGAGCTTTTCAGCGGCACTGACACTCTTATCCGCCTTGATATGACGGAATATATGGAAAAGCACGCTGTGTCCAGACTTATTGGTTCGCCTCCGGGATATGTGGGTTATGATGAAGCAGGGCAGCTGACGGAAAAGGTCCGCCGTCACCCTTATTCGGTGATTCTTTTTGATGAGATAGAAAAGGCGCACCCCGACATTATGAACCTGCTGCTGCAAATTCTTGATGAGGGCAAGGTGAACGACGCTCAGGGACGTTCGGTGAATTTCGAGAACACCATAATCTGCATGACCTCTAACGCAGGTTCATCGGATAAGACCACGGGGCTGGGCTTTAACAAGACCGAGGGAGATATTTCCAGGGAAAAGGCAATGAAAGCTTTGACAGATTTTCTGCGCCCCGAATTCATCAGCAGGATCGACGAGATAGTAGTATTTGAGCCTCTTTCCAAGGAAAGCTATGCTTTGGTGGCGGGGCTTATGCTTAGCGAAATGAAAGAGCCGCTTTTGGAAAAGGGAATTTCCCTTAAATACGATAAGAGAGTGCTTACTGCGCTGGCGGAAAAGTCCTACGGGAAAAAGTACGGAGCAAGGGATATCCGCAGTGTTATCAGGACGGACATTGAGGATAAGATCGCCGAAACTATTGTGGAACACAGCGGAAAGGGCATTGATACGATCAAGATAACCGCTCTGAAAGAGGGGTTAAAGGTTGAAGCGGTAGGCTGATAATTTAGAGGCAGGAATTTTTGAGGCAAGATGATTTATATTGATCCCCATTGAAATTATGGACAGGAAATCGCCGTAAAAGCTTTAATATATGTGGTTTTACGGCGAGAGATTGTTCATAATTCAATGAAGGATCAGTATTATACGATCATCTTGCCTCTTTGTTTAACAAAATGTCGACCGTATCTGATTATCATATTTTATCACGCATCAAAACGGCGATGCCATGCTGTTTTTTCTGTGTCATTTGTGTGATGTCGTTTTTTTGCAATACTGATTTGATTATTTATGGTAAAATTATATTAAATAATGAATTATTCTATAGAAAACAGCAGCTTGATTGTCGACAAATGTTAATAAAATTTTCAAAAAAAAAAAAAAACGGCGGTGTTACACGTTTGAAAAAATATGGGTGTATAATTAAAAGACAGCGCTGTATAAAAACTCGGAAAGCGGGGAATGAAGATGAGTGAAAAGGAAAAAAGCAAGGCAAGGATATTTGCCAATAATGCCTATGCCGTAAAAACCGTGTGGGAAATAAGCAAAAGCAGAGTGATACATACGGCGGTCAATACGGCTATGGGCTATGCGGAATGGATATTTATGAGCATTTTCTTTTTGCGGTATGTGATGAATGCCATTGAAACACAGGCGCCCTTTGAAACTATTATGAAGTTTATCGGTATATGCTTTCTTGTGTTCTGCCTTAGGGCGGTGTATAACAGCTTTGTACCCACGGTAGTCGTGCCTCTGACGGATAACAAAATTTACCGCTGCCTTTACCGTAAGCTTTATGCCAAGGCAAGGAATGTGGAGCTGCGCTGTTTTGAAGAGCCTGATTTTTACAACCGTTACACTATGGCGCTGGACGGGGCGGCGGCGAAAATGACAAATTCGGTGAACATTTTCTTTGATGTTATCTTCGGAATAATTGCGGCTGCTGCGGCGTTTTCCTCTATGTTTATGATAGATAAGTTTTCGGTGCTTTTCGTGATTTCCCCCATAATCGGAAATTTCTTTTTCGGGGGGCTTATGAATAAGATATGGAACGGTCGGTATGCGGACAATGTGAAAAACAGCCGCAAAGAGGAGTATGTGAACAGGGTTATGCACCTGGCGGAATTTGCCAAGGAGATACGCTACTCAAATATCCACAAAGTGATGATGAAGCGGTATAATGAGGCGATAGAGGGGAATGTGGAGATCGCCGAAAAATATTCCAAAAGGGCGATGATTTACAGCTGGGCGCAGAATGTTACCACATTTGCGCTGGTGTTTGAGGGGATAATGATATATGCCGCCTATCGAACTATAGTTTCAAAGACCATGGGGCTGGCTGAACTTGCGATAATGTTTACGGCTATGTCCACTTCCTCATGGATACTTATAGGACTGTTCGGTCATTTTTCGGAGGCTTTGAAAAACGGGCAGTTTCTGGAATATTTCCGCACATTTATGGAGTACGAAGAAAAGATCCCCGAGGATGGGGACGGAATAATTCCCGAAAGCAAGGTGCACTCAATCGAATTCAGAAATGTTGCCTTTGAATATAAGGAAAACGAGCCTGTTATAAACGATCTGTCCTTTAAGATAGAGGGGGATAAGGTTTGTGCACTGGTGGGACACAACGGGGCGGGAAAGTCCACGATAATAAAGCTGCTTTTCAGGCTTTACGACCCGACATCGGGGGAAATTCTCGTGAACGGGACAAACATTAAGGAATATAATTTAAAGGCATACAGAAAGCTGTTTTCGGCGGCTTTCCAGGACTACAAGATTCTTGCTTTATCGGTGAAAGACAATGTGCTTATGGGAGGGGATTTTGAAAACGGAGAGAGTGTTGCACGGCATTCACTTAAATGCGCGGGAGTGTGGGATAAGGTGCAAGGTCTGCCCCATGGCATGGACACGATAATGACAAGGGAATTTGACAATGAGGGGGCTGTGCTTTCGGGAGGAGAGCAGCAGAAGATCGTGGTGGCAAGGGCGTTTGCGCAAAAAGCCTCGGTAAAGGTGTTTGACGAGCCGTCCTCCGCCCTTGACCCTATTGCGGAGTATGAGCTTTACAAGGGGATAATGGACGAAAGTAAAGGGCATATTACCCTGTTTATTTCCCACAGGCTTTCCTCGGTAAAGGATGCGGATGTGGTGTTTATGCTGGAAAACGGGGCAGTCATTGAGCAGGGGACTCACCGTGAGCTTATACAGCAGGCGGGGAAATATGCGGAGATGTTCAATAAGCAGGCTCAAAATTACCTTGCGGATGAGGGATATAAAGAGGAGACGGCGATATGAAAAAAGACAGTGCAAAAAAAGGCAGCGTTAAAAAGGTCATAGCGGACAATCTGTTTTTATTCGGGCTGTGCTTTAAGGCTGCCCCCGTTTGCATGCTAATGCTGATAGGGGAGCATATACGGAATGAAATAGTGATATTTCTGGAGTTTACCTTTGGTCTCAATTATGTTCTGGAGTGTGCGGAATTCGGCAGACCCTTTAAGGAAGCTGCGTTATTTCTTGTTTGCTTGCTTGCATTTGTTATGGCAGGGCTTTGGTACAGTGCTTTTTTGTATCAGAAAATACAGATGAAAAGTCAGCCTAAGATAAAGCAGGCAATCAAGGAAATGATGTATAAAAAGGCAAGAGAAATTGACTTGGAATGCTATGACGATCCCGAATTTTACAATGACTATGTGCTGTCGGTGTCGGAGGCGGAAAATCAGGTGGACAGAATGTTCGGGCTGATTTGGAACCTGTTCACGGGGCTGACGTCGGTGGTGCTGTCGGGGGCATTCTTTATAGGCAGCGATCCTGTTTCATTCATATTTGTGGCGGTGTCCTTCGGGGCTGCTCTCTGGTCGGGAAAGGCTCTCAACAAGCTGAATTTCAGGATAAGGAATGAGAAAAATCCCCATGAGCGAAAGCTGGGGTATGTGAACAGGGTATTTTATCTGAATGATTACGCCAAGGAAATTCGGCTGAATACGGAAGCCTCCGAACTTATTTTAAAGGATTTCGACGAGGTGAACGACGAGGTACTGGCGATAGATAAAAGAAATGCGGGCAGGCGTTTTCTTATGCAGTTTATGAAGGATTATGTCTGCAATGATTTTCTTATTGATGTGATTTACATGATCTATCTTGTGTACAGCGCGGCGGTGCTGCACAGAATTTCTTACAGCAATGTGGCGGTCATGAGAGGCACTGCCAACCGCATGAAAAACAATTTGCGGCGGTTTTCGGATACATATCCCAAAATGCAGGAGATAAGCCTGTATGTGGATAAAATGCAGAATTTTCTTAGCATTGAACCTAAGATCGTAAGCCTGCAAAACAGGAAAGTTCCCGAAAGTCCAAGAGAAATTGAACTTAAAAACGTGTCATTCGGGTACAATGAAAAGGACGGATATATCCTGAGAAATATCAATATGAAAATAGATCCCAAAAGCAAAATTGCGATCGTCGGCTACAACGGAGCAGGCAAGACCACGCTTATCAAGCTGATAATGCGTTTGTATGATGCAAACGAGGGGGAGATCTTACTGGACGGGGTGAACATAAAGGAATATGACGTGGAGGAATACCGCAGGAAAATAGGAACGGTTTTCCAGGATTTTAAGATATTTGCGGCGACGGTAAAGGAAAATGTGCTGCTGGATCACGGAGAAAAGGCGAATGATAACGAGGTTATCTGTGCCATTGAAAAAAGCGGATTTTCGGAGCGGCTGCAAACGCTGCCCGGCGGGCTTTGCGCTCATCTTACCACGGAATTTGAGGAGGACGGGGTAAATCTTTCCGGAGGCGAGGGGCAGAAACTGGCGGGGGCAAGAGTTTTTTACAAGCAGGCAAATCTTATTATACTGGACGAGCCGTCCTCCGCTCTTGAC
>CAMWIR010000030.1 GCA_947174365.1 uncultured Ruminococcus sp.
GTATTTTATATAATCTCTATAGACTTGACAAATTTTCCTTTTTATGATATAATACTTTATAAAGTAATATTTTTCCTTATTTTTTTCAAGATAGAAATATACCTTCCAACATGAAAAGTATAATTAAATAAAGGGTATTTCTACGGTAAAGGAGAATTATATGGAATACGATAACTCTGCATCGGAGCAGAAAAGTCTAAGAGTGCTGAGTATTTACTCCCGTCTTATGAACGGCGAGGTTATAAACAAGTACGACGAGGCCGAACATTTCGGGAAATCCGATAGGACCATTCAAAATGATATAGATGATATTCGTGCTTTTTTTGCCGAGCAAACATCTATGGGTGAAGCCGAACGGGAGGTTGTTTATGAAAAGAAATTAAACGGCTACTGCCTGAAAACAACCGACAGGCAATTTCTTAACAACAGTGAAATACTGGCTGTATGCAAAATTTTATTGGAAAGCCGCGCCTTTTGCAAAAGTGATCTTGAACCCATGATTGAAAAGCTTATATTAAATTGTGTGCCCAAAAGCAAACATAGCATGGTTAAGGAGCTTCTTGCAAATGAAATATATCATTATATTGAGCCCCGTCATGGGAAACATTTTATTGATAGGATGTGGGAAATAGCCGAAGCGGTAAAAAATCACTGCTGCATGGATATTACATATATAAAGCAGGACGGTTCTTCCGTAAAAAGGAAAATAGAGCCTGTGGGGATAATGTTTTCCGAATATTATTTTTATCTGACGGCGTTTATTAAAAATATCGACAAGGAAAAGGAGTTCAGGAATAAGGACGATCTTTTTCCGACAATATACCGTATAGACAGGATACAAAGCTTTGCTGTACTCAAAGAGCATTTTGATATACCGTATAGGGACAGATTTGAAGAAGGCGAATTCCGCAAAAGGATCATGTTTATGTACGGCGGCAAGCTTAGGAGGATAAAGTTCAAATATAAGGGCAAGTGTGTGGAGTCTGTTCTTGACAGACTGCCAACGGCAAGGATCATTGAACATACCGATGATGGCTGCATAATCTCCGCAGAGGTTTTTGGCGATGGGGTGGATATGTGGATTAGAAGTCAGGGGGATATGGTGGAGATGCTGTGATGCAATCGATTGATTCAAAAATATTAATTACAGGAGGAAATAGAGTGTACGGTTCAAATGCTTTAATATGCTCGCAGATAATAGTGAAAAATCCTGTTTTAAAAGAAGATGACAGGATAAAAAATGTGTATTTATATTTTCTTCACAGATACTTTAATATGGCAAAATACTGCTCTGCGAAATACATACGTCCACAGATTAAAATATGTGCTGATGTTCTTGGCGGCAAAGATTTTTCGGGAGCCAAACGTTACAATGATATGGCTCAAAATTTTTTTATGATCGAAAAGTATAAATATTTGCTGTTTTTTGACTTGTTTGCAGCATTGGGATATGATGAAAAAATACTTCGCTCTAAGGATATGACCAGGATAACAGGAGTAATGACAAAGGAGCTTGCTATAAGCAGAGGCAGAAGTTGGGTAAGCTGTGTTATAAATGCTTTCTGCGGAAATCAAAAGGCTTGGGAAGATATAAAAAAATGTCCTGAAGCTAACGGCTTTTCCGAATATATTGGATATGTGCAGAGAAACATTGAATTTATATATGAAAAACCATTTGATATTTTAGTTACTGCGACTATGAGTGCGGGAAAATCGACACTTATCAATGCTTTAACGGGTAAATGTGTCAGTCCGTCAAGAAATATGGCGTGTACGAGCAAGATACATAATATTATAGGAAAACCCTTTGAGGACGGTTTTATAAATAAGGCTGACTATGATATTATTATGAATGCAGGCAAGGATGAATTGCTTTGCACTCATGATAAAAATAAATCAAAAAGTATTTTTGTAAGCGCATATTACAACGGAGCGCTGGGCGGAAAAAGAATAGTACTTCGGGATTCACCAGGTGTTAATTCAAGCTGTAATACCGAGCACAAGCTCATTGCTGAAAATGCGATAAAATCAAAAAAATACAAGCTCATGCTATATGTTCTCAATATGGGAAATACAAGTTCAAACGACGATAGGAGTCATCTTGAATTTGTACTTCAGCATATTGGAAAAACGCCTGTAATATTTATCCTGAACAGGGCAGATATACTTAAGCCTGAGGAACAGGAAGATCTTGGTGCAATAATTGAGGATCAAAGAAAATATTTGGAGGATGTGGGGTTCAAAAATCCTGTAATATGCCCTGTATCGTCAAAGGCGGGATTCTTGTGCAAACAGCTGTCGGACAGGGAGCCTTCACGTCAGGAGGAAATGGAGCTTATCAGTATGAAAAGCCGTTTGAAGGAGACAGATCTTTCAAAATACTATCGCCGGATGTTTCCCGAAATAACATTTGAGGAAAACGGGAACGAGACGGACGATATGCTTAGGGAATGCGGTATCGCATATATTGAAAAAATAATCGGCAGCTTCTGCCGATAAAAATAATATAAAATAAGGAGAATAAAAAAATGACTCAGCTTTATGTAAAGTATAACCCCTACAAACTGGAAACCACCGTTAAGGTAAACGGAAACCCGCTCGAATTTGACAGCACTGTTGCACAGAAAATAAAGGGCAAGCGTTTGCAGGAATGGGTAGGAAGCTTTCCGAAGGATATTGCAGATGAATTTAATTCCGTAGAATTTGAGATAGAATTCTACGGAATGAAGCTGGACAGAGACGACATTGAGGAGGCGTTCGGTCAGGCCGAAAAAAGAGGTTTGATAAAAAGCTTTCAGTTAAGATTTACAGAGGGAAAATCCGATAAGGATATAAATCAGAAGATCATAGGGATATTTAATGATCTTCAGGATGGTCCTGTGGATGATTTCCGTGATGAAAAGCTTACCAGGATATTTGAGAATGTAAACAATGCCATATTCCCTATAAATGTGGTTGCGACTATGAGTTCGGGAAAATCCACTCTTATAAATGCACTGCTCAGCAGGAGACTTATGCCGGCTAAAAATCAGGCGTGCACAGCTGTTATTACAGAGCTCCTTGACAATGATAAGGAGATTTTCGATGCTCGGGCTTATGATGAAAACGGCGATCTGCTTAGAGAAGTTTCCGAGCTTACGTATGATATCATGAAAGAGCTTAACGATGATAATCAGGTATCAAGGATATGCGCTCAAGGAAATATTCCTTTCCTGGACTGCAAAAATAATGCTCTTCAACTGGTCGACACTCCGGGGCCAAATAATTCTCAGAATCAGAATCACAAGAACATCACCTATTCTGCTATCAGAAGCGAGGATAATAACCTTATACTCTATGTACTTAATGGTACACAGTTGAGCACTAATGACGACGATAATCTGCTGACCTATGTATCAGAGCAGATAAGGAATGGCGGCAAGCAGGCAAGGGACAGATTTTTATTTGTGATAAACAAAATGGACGAATTTGATCCTGAGCATGAGAGCATTCAGGATGCTATACGGTCTGCGAGAGAGTATTTATCAAAGCATGGTATTACCGATCCTCAGATATTCCCCTGCTCGGCATCTACAGCGCTGAACATAAGAACGGCTTTAAATGGAGTTGATCTTTCAAATATTACTATGGCTGAATTTAGCAAGCTATCAAGTGCAGCCAAGGATACATATGCTGCAATAGAGAAATTCAATAATTTTGAAGATATGCACCTGGAAAAATATTCCACACTTGCTCCCAGCGCTCAGCAGGAATTGAATTACAGGCTTACTAAGGCGCAGGAAAATAACGATATCAAGGAACAGGCGCTTATTCACTGCGGTATATACTCTATTGAATCGGCCATTACTGCATATGTGAAGAAATATGCCGGGACGAAAAAAGTAAAGGACCTGGTGGAGAGTTTTATAGAGGTCCTTAACAGTAATCAGGTGCTGGCAAAAGCAAAGCAGACGGTGTCGGAGAATGAGGACGCTGCAAGAGCCTGTGCTGAAAGAGCAAGAGTTGTGGAGGAAAAGATCGCAGGCGGAGAGGAGGCTAAAGAGTTTAAGGCAAGGATAAATGAACTTGATCCTATGCCCTCTATTGCTGCAAAGGCTGACGAACTCAAAATGGAGGCGGCGAAGAGTACTATACGCATTTTCGATGCATATGGAGATGTTATCACCGACCGGGCTCAGGCTGTTACACTTGTAAATCAGTTCACCACTTTAAGTTCAGATATTATTGCTGCTATGTCTGCCAATCTTAACAGCATTATAAAAAGCGAGATAATCGACACCGGTAAAAATTATCTTAAGGAATATCAGGAAAAGCTTACTAAGATAGATGAATCGGCTGGTGATTCCGAGCTTGATTTCCAAACATCGGATCTTATCAAGGGCGCATTGTCCAGAATGGAGGAGACAGTCGCAGCGTGGCATTCTGCCGATTTCGCCAACAGTACGGTCGATGAGATGGGGGAGGAGACCGTTGAAGAAAGGGTTTATTACGATAAGGTAGGCGAAGAGGAGGAAAAGGTTTGGATAGGGGAACACCAGGAATTTGTGAAGACCGAAAAGGTTAAGGTAGGTACAGAAAAGGTAAAGGTAGGCTCTCACAGGGAACAAGTAGGCACGAGACGTATAAAGAATCCGGCACGCAGCGGCATATTTGGCTTTTTAAAATTTTGGGAACCTTTTAAGATAGATGTTCCCGATTATAGGACTGTTGACGATTACGAGGATCGTGATGTTTACGAGGAGAAGGACGTATACAAGACTGTTCAGGATTTTGCAACGGTCATGAGAGATGTTTATGAAAAGCGCACGGAAAAGATAAGCAGATACAATGTAAAAACATCGGCTATTCAGGTAGGTCTTGTAACTCCGCTGCAAAAAAATATGAAGGATGGCGTTGACCAGGCTCTTGAATATGCACAGGCACAGGTGGATAGTATCAAGGCGCAGTTTAATGTGCTTTTTGAAAAGCTGGACAAATTGATCGTTGAAAAATATGCTGAACTTAATTCCTATGCTGACAGCGAGAAAACAAGTAAAGAGGAACTGGAGAAAAACAAGGGCATCCTCAATTGGATAGAAGGTAACATTAACGAGATAAATGATCTTCTCGATATATGAACAGGGGGAAATTATCGTGAATCAAGATATTAAAAAACCGGTAGAGAAAATAAAAAAAATGGCAGATAACGGAGAATATGACTATGTTAAGCTTGCATTAGCAAATAATCTGACTGTTGACCCTACTTTTACCGACCTGCGGGAAGCTTATGAATATGTTCAGAAATTTCCCAGCCTATGGGCGGAGCATAAGGATATGACTCCATTGATTAACGATAGGAGCAAATGGAATGAAGATTACTGGTCGAAATTGCAGACGGATCTGGAAAAAAATTTTTCCAGGAAACGTTTCGACTTCATGAGAACAGCAGCTCCGGTCATATTTGCCAAAAAGGTAAGTATGGCCAATAAGACTCGTAATTCGGTTTATGAGGTTCCAGTCGTAAAACCGGCTGTAAATCAGCCGGAGAGCATGTCCGTTGAGGAGCAGATCGCCAGGGCAAAAGAGGAGCGGGAGCAAAAGATGGCAAGTGAGGCAGCTGCTGCTGCCGAACGTGAACGTAAACGCGAGGAGGCTCGTATGGCTGAGGCTGCACGAAGGGCAGAGGAAGCACGAAAGGTTGAAGCTGCACGAAAAGCAGAGGCGGTCAGAAAAAATGCTGCTGCGCAACAAAGACAGCCTCAGTCTGTACGTTCTGCGCAGCAGGGTATACCGCCAAAAAAATCTCGGGGGGCGGGAGTATTGTTAGCAGTAATAGCTGTGATCGCAATAATAGTGTTGCTGATCATAACTCTCGCCCCATGATCATATATAAAATGAGCAATGCTATTCTGTCAGAAAATGATAATTGTTATGAGTCATTTATAGTAACTGAGGAGAACGGTGACATAATGAAAACATATGTTTGCAAACGTATTTTAAACAACACGCACAACGGCATAAATGAGATATATTCCAGGCTGGACCGCACTGCTACTATGGGGAAATTCAAGCCAACGGCAAATATCCTTGTAATGAAAAAGAGGTTTTACAACAAGACCTATTGGGTACTTACATACAATGATGAACGAAAACGATACTACAGTACTGCAGTATCGACTACCACATATCTGAAAAATCATAGGTATAATTAAAGGAAGATTGTTTATGAAATATGAAAGCACCACTGCTGCGCCGTTAACAACGGCACAGCAGGATGAAAGATTTGAAAAAAAGGTTTCTAAAATCCCAGACAGGCACTTTGAGTATCCGGAATATCCTAAGCTCGCTGTTCAAAGTCTCGGAGAGATGAAGCTTTCGGTCTTGCAGTCAAATTTGGGAAAATGTCTGAATATGATCAATGACGAGGTCATGAAGGGATACCTGACGACCCTTGATTCGGCTCAGATAGCTCCCATTGACGACAGCAGGCTTGCGAATAATGATATTCAGTTTTTTAAGATTGCGGAGCTTGTATACGAGCAGAATGAATTTTTCGCTGATAAGCTTTCTACGGTGTTCAGCTCGCTGTCCGTAAGACCCTGCACGGCTGCGCTTATGATAAAAAGCGATGGCGTTACCAACAGCTTTTACTTCGGCGTAAGGGCGCTTGAATCGAACAGAAATACGGGGACAAAGAGGGCATTGTTCGAAAATGCATTCAAGGGACAGTTTCCGGGCAGCAGGATAGAGCAATATTCAAATGACGATCTCCCCAAGGATATGGAAAAGATCAATGCGGACAGTATCACGGCAGTGACTTGTGTAGCGGATTATAAGCGTGAAAAAAATTCACTGAAAAATCAGGAATTTATTCAGGGCCTGGAAAAGTTTGTTTACAGTATGCAGGGCCGAAAATTTACAGCTGTATTTATTGCCGACAGCGTAGGATATGAGGAACTCATGGCAAGAAAACGGGAGTATGAGGATATATATACTCAGCTTTCGCCGTTTGCCAATATGCAGTTCAATTTTTCCGACTCTTCAAGCGAAAGCGAATCGTCGGGACAAAACAGCGGTGTTACGTACGGTACATCCAAAGGTGTTACGGGCAGCGTGAGTGAAAATTACGGGCATTCCAGCGGTCAAACAGATGGAACAAGCCATTCTCACGGTGTGACCGATACCTATGGCGTCAACGAGTCATCGGCGGAGGGTAAAACTCACACTGTGGGTTCTTCCGAAACAGAAGGAACAAATATTTCCGATTCACACACTGAGGGCAGCTCGGTAAGCAGGACAGAGGGAACCACTTTTAATGTTGGCATACCGGGTACACCGCTTTCTATGGGAAGATCGTCAAGCGTTTCAAGGTCACACCACAGCAGCGACACTCACACGGTAGGTACAAGCAAAAGCAGCACCGAAAGCATTTCCGACGCCGTTTCAAAAACTCTTTCCAGCGGTACAAGCAGGTCTTATGCCGATTCCGATACTGTCGGAACAAACAGCAGCACAACAAAAACTGACAATTACGGCAGAACCGTTCAGTCGGGAACGAATTACTCTGTCAGCGATTCGTTTAATCTTGTAAATTCACAGTCGCTGACCAACAGCTTTGGCAGCACTAAGGGAATAGCTCTCAATGCTGAAAATATGACGATAAAGTCTATACTTGACCGCATAAAAAAACACCTGGAACGATTTGACGAGTGCGAAAGCATGGGTATGTGGAATTTTGCCGCATATTTCCTCGGTGAATCACCTGCTGATACGGAAACTGCTGCAAATACATACTATGCTTTGATGTCGGGAAACCGCAGCGGCATAGAACGTTCGGCTGTGAACACCTGGACAAATGACAACGGTTATGATATGGAGACGCTTCAAAAATATATCAAGAATTTTATTCACCCTGTATTCATATATAACAGGCACAGCTATGACGGTGATGAATCTGTAGGCATATCACCTGCAGCGCTTGTAAGCTCTAATGAGCTTGCGCTCCATTTAAGTCTCCCGAGACATTCCGTAAAGGGACTTCCCGTTATGGAGCATTCGGTTTTCGGTCAGGAGGTAGTACAGACCGGGAACGATAAAAACAGCGATGACAGAAAGCTTCATCTTGGTAAAATTTTTCACTTGGGTGAAGAAAATAAAAATGTCGATGTGAAGCTGGATATCAACAGTCTTGCAATGCATACTTTTATAACAGGTTCGACCGGTTCGGGAAAGAGTAATGCGGTTTTTCATATTTTGAATGAGCTCAAGTACAATGGTGTCAAATTTCTTGCTATAGAACCTGCAAAGGGTGAGTACGGGAAATTTTTTATTGAAGTTAATTATTACGGTACGAATTTGGCAGACGGCAATATTCTGCATATTAACCCTTTTTCATTTCCGGAAAATGTGGATATTCTGGAGCATATTGAAAAGCTTACGGAAATTTTCGGCGCATGCTGGCCGTTGTATGCAGCTATGCCTGCGGTACTGAAGGACTCGATAGTCAGTGCTTATGTCAGCGCAGGCTGGGATATGGATACGTCTCAGAATACGAAGCTGCCCGGGCTTTTTCCCACATTTGACGATGTTCTTAGAGAACTGGATAGAATAATTAAAAATTCAGACTATTCGAAGGATACGAAGGGCGATTACATAGGCTCACTTTCCACCAGAATAAAATCCCTTACAAACGGTATCAACGGCAGGATCTTTTCATACACTGCCATTGACGATGAAATCCTGTTTGATAAGAATACTGTCGTTGATATAAGCAAGGTCGGTTCAATGGAAACCAAGGCCTTGATAATGGGCTTTATTATCCTTAAGCTCCAGGAATACCGTCAGGCAAATACAAAGGAAATGAATGTTCCTCTCAGACACGTCACGGTGCTGGAGGAGGCGCATAATCTGCTCAGGAAAACATCAACGGATCAAAGTCAGGAATCCTCAAATGTTCAGGGGAAATCCGTGGAAATGCTGACAAATTCAATTGCGGAGATGAGAGCTTACGGTGAAGGGTTTATAATTGCAGACCAGGCTCCCGATCTGTTGGATACTGCGGTCATAAGGAATACTAATACTAAGATCGTACACAGGCTTCCCGAGCAGGGAGACAGAGAAATAACCGGTTGTTCTATGGCGCTGAGAAAGGATCAGATAACCGAGCTTTCCAAGCTGCCAACAGGAGTAGCGGCAGTTTATCAGAATGACTGGCAGGAGGCGGTTCTGTGCCGTTTGCCCTATGAGAACAGAATAAGGGACGTGAAGCGGGAACCTGGTTTTGTTGGTCGTGAAGAAAACAAAAATGCAACGGCGCTTCATATGCTCATTAAGGATCGTCTTACTGAGGATGAATGTAAAGAGTTAAAAAGTATCCTAATGGAGCTTAATGTATCGGCTAAGATACGCAGAGACATTATATCCAATATGAATACCAAAAACCGTATATATGAATGGGCTGTTGCTGATTTTATATGCAAATGCTTTAAGTGTGATGACGTTTTTAAGGGTACGCAGGGAACATGGCAAAATCTTGCCGAGCTTGCTGATATTATGTCCGGAAATATAAGTCAGGAATTTGAAGGCTTTTCGGAGAAAGAGCTCAAAAAGATCCTTTATTATATATGCCGTACTATGCATGAACGACATCCTAAAAATGAGCTTATTGAAAAATTGAGGGTTGAATATCTTAAGAAGGAGGTAATGATATGAGTGGAATAGAATCATTTGCATGCGTTGAAAGCAGAGCGCCATCTGAAGTACATGGAATGGAAAACGGAGGGTGGTACGATGATTCGGAGCGTCCTGAGGATGTTGAGTTGCCATGCAGCAAAAGTGAAGTAATCAATGAGCATCCAATGTATGATGACTCTGAAAGAGTTTCGACAGAAAATATTCTTCCTGAAAATCCCAATCTTTTTATGGATAATGCAGAAATGGGTATAGATAATATATCTGAGGGAAATAATGATATTTACAAGCATTGTCCGATGGAAAACGGTAAATGGACAGACGATCGAGGAAATTCTGAATGGATACCTGAAAGTAAGTATATTCCTCAAAAAACTAACCCTGAAAATAAAACATGGGAAGAAATTTTAAAGGAGTATGTTATCACAGGTATAATGTTTAAGGATGGTGAGCCGGATTTCAGCGAAATAATCAAAGGTGAGGTTTGTATTGACAGCTTTTCTGAAAGAAGGTCAGATAATTTTGATAAAGCAGATATTAGTTTATCCATGCATAATAACTGCACTCCTGAGGAAATAAGACAATGGCGAAAAAATAATGGGTATACATGGCACGAATGTAGGGATATGAAAACAATGCAACTAGTTCCCAGCGTTGTTCATAATAATCTGCCCCATAGTGGCGGAATAGCCCAAGTAAAGAAAGGAGCATAATTAATGAAAGATGCTATTTTTGGAGAAGTTGTATTTGATATCGGTTGGAAAGCTGAAAGGAAAATAATTTTGTTTGGTATAGAATACAACATTACATTGAAGATTAAAGCTTATCGTGCAGAAGATGGGATTACAGAAGAGCAGCGAGAGGCATATAAAAAATATACTGCTAATCAGACAGAAAGGTTAGCACGTTGTGAGCAACTGCTTATTGAATATTCAAGTAACCCCCAAAAGCAATTTGTGCCCATAGATCTTTTATTTGAAAGGGACGGTTCATATGCTCTTTTGTGCAATGATAATGAGGAACCAGATGAAGGTATTGCAATATGTCTTTCACCTTCTGAAGTAATCATGCTTCAAGACGATTATTTATAAATTATTGGCAATTAGGTCCTTATGTTTTCGATTGCAATGGGTACAATTTCTGTATTCATAACATATTATAATCAAGATCCGTGTGAAAATAATTTAAGGTTCCTAAGTGTTTGGCGTCACCGTTTTTGAATTATTAAAAATTGTTAAATCGAGCATTTTTATTTGCTTTTCTATTACAATGGTTAAGACAAATAATAATCGATGCAAGAAATTCTATTTGTAATTACATCCAGTTCTACACTAGGATATTTGCGAATGCATTTTTTTATGTATAAAAAAACTATTAAAATGGAGTTCTTTCCCGACCGCTTTGTGATTATAAGTAAAAAAGGTATCCCCTGCAATTTGAATGTTTGCAGGGGATGATTTGTTATATTTAGGACATTTTGGCATACACAAGTTCTAACGTGAAAAATAATTATCATAAATAACCCTTTCCAGCGCATCCCTCGGTATCCTCCAAATCCTCCAGACCTTAAACCCCGGCAGTTTGCCCTCACGCAGAAGGTTATAAACAGTAGTCAGTGAAACGCACAGTTCATCGGCGACATCATAAGGGGTAAGGTAATCGTTTTGAAAATCTGTGATCATAAAATCAGTCCTTTGTTTTATTTGGCGGCATGAAAATTGTCGCCTTATTTTTTTGTTGCAATGTGTTGCATTGTATCGCAAGCTGCCGCAGTTAAACGCATTTCAGATATATATTATAATAATGATGAACAACATGAACCCTTGAAATTCCTTACGTTAAGACAATTTCAGGGGATATTTTGTTTGTCGGTGAGAATGCCGGTTTTTCAATATAAACATTGGAAAACCGACACATTTTTATGTAAACGAAAGGAGGACGTTTAAAATGTCAAAATTTTTCGGAGCCTTTGTCGGCACGGTCATTCTCGGCGTTGCATCGGAACTGGTGAAACGAGTCGGCTTGTAAATCCGTTTCCAAAATGCGAAAGACAATGTTTGATTGCGAAAGGATGATATTATGAACAATATTCTTTGCAAGGTGATCTCGATCGCCCTTGGTACGGCTGCTCTTGTTATATGCAGCGCACTGACGGACGAGCTGGAGAACGAGGTGCAGGAAATATGCGATTTCAGTCTGCACGATATCTGACAAGAGGCGTGGACGGCACTGTCCCCGTTGAAACGCAGATAAGAATGTGGGAAATGATAGAAAGGCTGCCTGTTCCTGCGGACTATCTTCAGATATTCCGTTTGCACGGCGGGGACGGCGTTCAGCATATTACCCACGAACAGGAAGAGCCGGCGTATTCCGAGACTGTGTCATACGAATGCGCCGACCCTGTGACAGAGAAAATCTATGTCATTGATGATGACGATCACTGTACAATGCTGCTTGCGGCGGAGTACTGATTTTGACCCTCCGATACACTGTTATCTTTGTATCGGAGGGAATTTTTATTGGGAGGAATTTTATATGAGCCATGTATGCGACTACTGCGGAAGTGAAATTGACAGCGATGATGTTTACTGCCTTGACGGTACAGTTATGTGTGAGGACTGCTACGATGAGAACACCCGTGAATGCGACTGCTGCGGGACACGGATATGGAATGACGATGATGTGGGGGACGATGATATATGCCTCTGCTCCTACTGCCGTGAAAATCATTACACAGTCTGCGAGGACTGCGGAAGGCTTATTCATGAGGACAACGCTTACTATGATGACGGTGACGATTATCCATATTGCCACAGCTGTTACTGTGAAAACTGCAGTGACAAATACATTCACAATTATTCTTATAAGCCCGAGCCGATTTTCTACGGAAACGGCAATATGTTTTTCGGAGTTGAGCTGGAGATCGACAGCGGAGGCCGCTGCGAGGATAATGCGGAAATATTGCTTGACATTGCCAATCGGAATGATGAGCGAATGTATATCAAAAGCGACGGCAGTCTGAACTGCGGTATGGAACTGGTAACGCATCCTATGAGCCTTGACTTCCATATCAATGAAATGCCCTGGCTTGATATTGTTTCAAAGGCGGTTTCGCTGGGTTACCGCTCTCATAACACCACTACCTGCGGTCTGCACGTTCATGTGAACAGAAGCGCTTTCGGTGATTGCCGTGAGACCCAGGAAATGTGCATTTCAAGGGTACTGTTTTTCATTGAGCGTTTCTGGCAGGAAATGCTTAAATTCTCACGACGAACAGAAGCGCAGATCAACCACTGGGCGGCAAGATACGGCATAAAGGACACTCCGGAGCAGGTCATGGACAATGCCAAAAGTACAGGCAGGGGACGTTATGCCTGCATAAATTTGTGTAACTACACGACCATAGAGTTTCGCATTTTCAGAGGCACTTTGAAATACAACACTCTGATCGCCACCTTGCAAATGGTGGAAAAAATATGCGAGCTTGCGGTCACAAAAACGGACGAGGAGCTGACGGCTCTTTCATGGCCGGAATTTGCGGAGAGCATAACTGCGCCCGAGCTTATCCGCTATCTTAAAGAGCGCCGCCTTTACATAAACGAACCTATTTCGGAAACGGAGGAAATTTAAAATGTGCAGCTTATTCGGCTTGATAGATTACTCAAACGCATTGCCCGCATTTGCAAGAAAAACAGTTATCAGAATTTTGTCCCAGGAATGCGAGGTGCGGGGGACAGACGCTGCGGGTATTGCCTACAATACCCATGGTGAGCTTAAAATTTACAAAAATCCCGGACGTGCATCAAAAATGAAATTTACATTTCCCGCCGACAGCAAGGTCATTATGGGACACACCCGAATGACTACTAAGGGGGATCAGAAACTCAATCAGAACAATCACCCATTTTACGGAAGTATTGGAGACCGTCATTTCGCCCTTGCTCACAATGGGGTCTTGTACAATGATGAGCAGCTGCGAACGGAGCTTCATCTTCCCGAAACAGACATTCAGACGGACAGTTACATAGCTGTGCAGCTGCTTGAAAAATACAAAAAGGTGGATTTTGAGTCTCTGGGACGTATGTCCGAACAGGTTCAAGGTTCATTCTGCTTTTCGGTGCTGACCGATGAAAATGAGCTTTATCTTGTCAGGGGCAGCAATCCGCTGGCGGTTTATGACTGCGGTGGGTATTATATTTATGCCAGCACAAGCGATATTCTGGACAGCGCCATGAAACGGCTTCATATTAAAATGAAGAAAAAAATAAAAACATCTCCCGGAGATATTCTGAAAATTTCCGCCTGCGGAACGATTGAGAGGGGCAACTTTAACTATACGGAGCATGATTATATAGGGTACGGTCTTGTGAATTTTTGTGACGATTACTACGATACCGGTGAGTGGGATTTGGTTATGGAATATGCAGAGTATTTCGGCTTTAAAAAAGAGGACATTGCCATGTTATACGACATGGGTTACGAGGCACGGGATATTGAAGAACTGCTTTATGACCCTGATATGCTGCAAACGGTCATTGAAGAATACAGAGATTTGATGGCGTGTGAATATGAAAGATAGGCTGCGGTCCGATACTGTTTACACGGTATCAGGCTGCTTTTCCGTTAAGGGTCGGTGTTATTTTCCGGACGTCCGATATATGCAAATGCGATTTTAAACGGACGGTTTTTATATGTTTTTTAATGTCCGTTTTGGGTATAGTCTAAACGGACAATGAAAGGAGAAATTTTAATGAAAGTGGGTTACATAAGAGTATCCACACAGGAGCAGAATATTGCAAGGCAGGAGCTGATAATGGAGCAGCTTGGAGTGGACAGAATATATATTGATAAAATGTCGGGCAAATCCGCCGACAGACCTAAGCTCAAAGAAATGCTGGCATATGTGCGGGAGGGGGACACTGTTATTGTGGAGTCAATATCACGTTTTGCACGCAACACACGGGACCTGTTGGAGCTTATTGATACCCTTTCCGAAAAGGGCGTGGAGTTCATCAGTAAAAAAGAAAGTATTGACACGACCACTCCCTCTGGGAAATTTATGCTTACGGTGTTTGCTGCTGTTGCCGAACTGGAACGTGGGTACATACTCGATCGTCAGCGGGAAGGGATTGCTATTGCAAAGAAACAGGGTAAGTACAAAGGCAGACCTCCGGCACATATTGATCCCAAGCTTTGGGACGAGCTATACAACAAATGGCAAAACCATGAGATCACAGCGGTGGAGTTTATGAAAAAAGCGGGACTGAAAAAGTCCGCTTTTTATGAAAGGGTCAAGCAGTATAAGCAGACCCATTCTTTCAGATAAGCTAAAAGAACATCTGCGTATGTAAAATGTGCAGATGTTCTTTTTTTGTGCTTTGGTTGATGCATTATTTTTGTTATAATTATGATTTGAATGGGGTATTTGTATTAAGCCGATAACTTGTCATTTAAAAATTTAGTCAGAGTTAAGAATTGTTTTAAAAATACATTTCATTCTATTTTTTATACCGCTTGTCTGATTTTTGTTGATTTTTGTCAGAATTAGATGTAAAATATAAATGGTAAAGTATACATAATTGCATATTTCATTATCCTGATATATAAAAATAATGATTAAAATAAGAAAAATTAATCGGAGGTTAATATGAATAAAAAAGTAATTTTTATTAAGTTAAAAAATAAGGTTTGCACACGAATAAAATTTTTTGAAGAGTCATTTGAAAATTTCAAAAGCGGTAAAACCGGTAATAACTATTATAATTTTCCTATGGATAAGGATACTTCTTATCTTAATGAATTGATCGATGGTGAGGATTATTATTTTTTTGCATCGGTCTATGATCACGGCAGTAACGGTATTGAATTTATCAAATCGTTTTTAGGTATCGGTAAGTTCAGTCTTAATCTTAAATACAGGAGCCTTGAACTTACAACAAAATACAGCAGCAATGAAAATAATATGCTCAAAAGTCTGAGAAAATTATCTGCTTTGGATATCAATAAGGATTTTGCTGATGGTGAGTATGTTACAATAGAAGAATCGGAGTATTTGTTTAATCAAATTGACTTTATTCTTAATGACGCATATGAGTGCGAAAAAAATAACAGAAAATATAATGAGATCGATTCCGAAAAAAACCTTCATCCTTTGGCACAAAGAAATGAGTATTGCCGCAGACAGTATAATTTAAGAGAACCGCAGGAAAACAGGGGTGAATTTCAACGGGATTATGAGCGCATAGTTCACTCAAAGGCTTTTAGGCGAATGGTCGATAAGGCGCAGGTTTTCAGCGCTTCAAAAGGAGATTACTATCGCACAAGAATGACGCATTCCCAGGCTGTTGCTCAGATTGCCAAAGGAATTGCTGCAGAATTGAATCTCAATCTTGTTTTAACCGAAGCAATTGCTTTGGGACATGATATTGGTCACACTCCGTTTGGTCATCAGGGTGAAAGAACTCTTAATGATATTTTAAATAATAAGATTGAGATAATTAAAAACTGCGACTTGTTTGAAGATCATTTCGGCGGATTTAAGCATAATTATCAATCTATACGCGTTGCTTCTCAGCTTGAAGAGCAGTATTTTGAAATTGATGGAATGGACCTTAGCTATCAGACATTGGAGGGTATGCTCAAGCATACAAGGCTCAGACGAAAGGAATTTAAGCTTAATGAATTTATATCTGCCGGCGATGCAGAAGATGAACTGTATTCTGTCAAAGATTTCTGCTCAACTTTAGAGGGGCAGATCGTTGCCGTTGCAGATGAAATTGCTCAAAGAGGTCATGATTTGGACGATGCGCTGTCTTCGGGTATAATGTCGCTTGATGATTTTAAAAAGTATATGACATTAAAAAAAGTGAAAAATCTTGAGGAAAAAATTGAGGCTTTAACAAAGGATGCAAATAATTCCAATAATCTGCACAGAAAATTTTCCGATGAAAATGAATTGATGAACAGTCGAATCGTTTCTACAATTATTTCCTATTTTATAAATGATGTGATAACTTCATCAGGAAAAAGAATTGACGATTATTCGGTCGAAGATTTTAAAAATAACGGTTTTACGGTTGATGAAAAGCTTATTGATTTCTCTGAAGAAGCACTAATGGTAAGTCAGTTCCTTGAAACCATTATCACAAATAATGTAATTAACAGCCCTGAAATTGCATTGTTTGACAATAACGGCGAAACAATTGTAAGCAGTTTGTTTAAAGCTTATTACAAAGACCCCAGGTTGCTGCATAAGGGTACTCAGCGCCGAATTTATGCGGAAACCCGACGTTTTACGCAAAATGTTGTGGATTTTGAACTTGGAAATCATAAGGTGATTCGTGATGAGATTCAAAAAATTACAAAGGCTGATTTAAATAACACAGAAGAAATTCCCGAAGAGCTTTTTGTGGAATATAAGAATAAACGAAAGATCCTTGTCCGCAATATTTGTGATTTTATTTCCGGAATGACTGATACTTATGCTATCAATGAGTATAGGCGGATTGAAAAGCAGCTGTAAATTGAAATGCTCCCCAAGAGTTGGACACTGTGGTATGAAATATACCAAAAAAGTCAAACGAAAGGGGAGCATTTCACACGTGCTGTAGCCTTTGTTGTTTGTATAAAGTCTGACAAATCCCACAATAAAAATGCTCAAACAATTGACAAATTATGCAGAATGTGGTATAATAAAGTAAAAATACCACGCTGCTTGCGAGGCACACGGAGGATATAAATGATTACAGGCATAATAAAAAATAAAATAGACAAGATCTGGACGGACATATGGGCGGGAGGTATTACAAACCCGCTGACCGTTATCGAGCAGCTTACATACCTTATGTTTATCCGTTCGCTTGACGAAAAGGAACTTGAATATGAAGAATTTGCAAATTCGATAAGAGAAAAATCCGATCTGATATTCCCGCAGTCCGAGGCGGGGCAGTCAATGAGGTGGAGCAAATTCAAAAACAGAGATTCAAGAGAGATATTCGAGCTGGTCTCCCGGCGGGTCTTTCCTGCTGTCAAAAAGATGAAGTACGGAAAGCTGCCCGACTTTGACGATAAAGGGGAACTTATCGAAATTCCCGACCGCAGCGATGATGAAGCGGTGCAGGTCGCATTTACCCGTTATATGGACAGTGCGGTGTTTGTTATACCCAATCCGCAGGTCTTGCAGAAGATCATTACGGGACTGGACGACCTGTATGAGCATGACATTGCCGACCTTGATATGCAGGGCGATCTGTACGAGTATATGCTTGGCAAGCTTTCAACGGCGGGTCAGAACGGTCAGTTCCGTACACCGAAGCATATCCGTGAGATGATGGTCGAGCTTGTTGCGCCCACTCCCGATGATATTATCTGCGACCCCGCTTGCGGTACGGCAGGCTTTCTGGTTTCCGCTGCGGAGTATATAAGAAAGCATTATGAGAGTACCATGTCCGAAAAGCAGTGGGAAAACTTTGCCCAAAAGACCTTTACGGGCTACGATACAGACCAGACCATGCTCAGAATATCGGCTATGAACCTTATGCTGCACTCTATTACAAATCCCGATATAGATTATAAGGATAGCCTGTCCAAGCAGAACAGCGTAAGCGGCAAATATACAGTATGCCTTGCAAATCCGCCTTTCAAGGGCACTATTGATGCGGAAAGTATCAACGATAATCTGAAAGCTGTCACCAATACAAAGAAAACAGAGCTGCTTTTTATTGCGCTGTTTCTGCGACTGCTGCAAAAGGGCGGCAGGTGCGCCTGCATTGTCCCCGACGGCGTGCTGTTCGGCTCGTCAAATGCGCACAAGTCTATCCGAAAGGAGCTTGTGGAAAATCATCAGCTTAAAGCTGTTATTTCAATGCCCAGCGGCGTATTCAAGCCCTATGCGGGTGTTTCCACGGCGGTGCTTGTTTTCGTAAAAACAGATGCGGGCGGTACGGATAATGTGTGGTTCTACGATATGAAAGCGGACGGATTTTCTCTTGACGACAAGCGGAATGAGGTTCCCGAGAACGATATTCCCGATATTATCGCACGTTTTCATAATCCAGAGGCTGAGAGGGACAGGAAACGCACCGATCAGAGCTTTTTTGTACCGAAATCGGAAATTGTGGAAAACGGTTATGACCTTTCCGTCAACAAGTACAAAAAGACGGAATATGAAGCGGTGGAGTATCCGCCGACAAGTGAGATTATGGCTGACATTGACGAATTGTATAAGGAGCTTGGCGGGGTGCTGTCGGAGTTGGGGGGATTGTTGAGTGAGTAAGTGGGATATGGTTAAACTTTCAGATATGTTTACTTTGCAAATGGGTAAGACCCCCTCAAGAGATAATCCCGACTATTGGAATGGAAATAGAAAATGGGTGTCCATTTCAGATTTGGGTAAAAATTCAAAGTATATTTACAATACCAAGGAATGTATTACTGATATTGCAGTGTCAGAAACAGGTATAAAAATAACTCCTAAAGATACTGTTATTATGAGTTTTAAATTGTCAATAGGCAAAACAGCTATAACTGTTGAGGATATTTATACTAATGAAGCTATTATGTCATTTATTGATAATGGTATCTATAAATTTGACTTGGATTATATTTATTATCTGTTTAACGGAAAAGATTGGAATGAGGGTACAAACAAGGCTGTAATGGGAATTACTCTTAATAAGGCTACTCTTTCTCAAATAAAAATACCTCTCCCACCTCTTGAAATTCAAAAACAAATAGCCGAAAATCTTGACAAGGTAACACGCACAATAGACTTATGCCATACTATCCTTGAAAAATTGGATTTGCTTGTTAAGGCGAGGTTTGTGGAGATGTTTGGGGATATTTACACTAACGATCGAAATTTTCCAATTTGTACCTTATCTGATTATATAGTGTTTATTACTTCTGGGTCTCGTGGGTGGGCAAAATATTGTGTTGATGACGGCAAGGAATGGTTTGTTACAATAAAAAATGTAAAGGATTGTCGGATTTCAACTAATAATATGCAACCTGTAAACGCTCCTGATAATATGGAAGCAAAGCGAACAAAAGTAGAAGAAGGCGACCTTCTTATCAGTATAACTGCTGATTTAGGGCGAACCGGTGTAGTAACACGAGAAATTGCAGAACATGGAGCATATATAAATCAACACCTTACTTGCGTTAGATTAGATCAATCTAAACTTGTACCGCTGTTTGTGGCGTATTTTATGGAAAGTGATTCGGGTAAGCCTCAGTTTGAATCCAAAAATCAAACAGGTGTAAAAGCAGGATTAAACTTTGACTCTATTAAGTCACTAAAGTTATTAATTCCTCCGCTTGCCCTACAAAAACAATTTACAAACTTTGTAGAGCAAAATGACATATCAAAATCAGCAGTAAAACAGGTGCTTGAAAAAGCAGAAGCGCTTAAAAAGGCGTTAATGCAGGAATATTTTGGATAAAGGAGAATATTTATGAACGACTTTACAGTAAATCTCACAGTTGACCCAATAAATAAGTATGAAAAAGCAAAGAAAGATTTATTTCAAGCCATGAAATCAATGCAGGAACTGACACCTCAACAGCGTGATCAGTTAGCAAAAGAAGTGTTTGGCCTTGAAGCTGCAGCATATATTCAAAGAATGATGAAGCAAAATTTTTGAAAATGGGTAAAAATATATGAGAATATTATTTTGGAATACTTACAATAATAAGGATATTAATCCCGTACTTAATGAGTTGATTATAGAAAATAAAATCAATATTGTAGCTTTAGCTGAATACAATGCAGATACTCCACTATTAATTTATTCTTTAGCTACTAGTGGTATTAAAATGCGCCAATATAATACTATAGGGTGCAATAGAATTAAAATAATCGGTGATATATCTGATGTTAATCCTGGAATTCAAAATAAATATTATTCTTTACAAATAATTTGCAAAAAATATATATTGTGTTGTATTCACTTGCCAAGTCAAATTTATACTAATAATGAAGGAGAGAGAAACATAATAATTAGAAGAATAATTGCTGATATTGAAAAAGCTGAAGACAATAATAGTACGGAAGATACAATTATTGTAGGCGATTTGAATATTAATCCGTTTGACCATGGCTGCATAGCTGCGGACTTATTTCATAGTTTGCCATATTATGAAGTTACAAAGAAAAAATCCAGAATTATTGCAAATGAAAGGTTTAAGATGTTTTATAATCCAATGTGGAACATCTTGGGCGATTTCAATGAACCATATGGAACACATTTTTATAATGGGAATAGTGTAGATAACATTTTTTGGCATACATATGATCAAGTTATGATTCGTCCTGATTTAAGGGAATACTTTGTCGACGATAGTTTGAAAATAATTACTGAAACCAGCTCTTGGCAATTAATAAATAATAAAGGACACCCTGATAAAAAATTGAGCGATCACTTACCAATTATTTTTGAAATAAAGGAGAAATAAATATGGAGAAAATTAATTTAAGCGGAAAATTAAACTTTGAAAACATTGATTTAACCGCCCCTAACATTGTTATTGAGAATATTGCTTCTCAAATTAAAGAACAAACAAATAATACCATAATAGGTTCTATTGAGACATATGATGGTATAGTCATTCCTAGTTATAATACCCCCAGAAATATACTTACAAGCTTAAACTCTGCCTTGTATTCAGAAAATGAAAGTTTGAAAATTCAAAGGTCACTTGGTAAAAATGGTGATGAAACGAATAAATATGAATTTTATCTAAGTACCCCTATCTTTAAACAATACAAATATCGTATTTGTTTTATTCAATATGGCATAGCAAATTATCCCGTTAATGTTGTACTTGAACAGAGTGTGGCTGACGAAATAAAAAAAAGTGTAAATAGCGATTATATTTATAAATGTAACAATCGTACTGAACTTGAAAATTTAATTATTAATGTAATAAATACAAAACAAGTTATTAACGTAATGCAAGAGCTGATTTACGTTCATCAAATTCACATAGAAGATAAAAACGTCAACTGAATAAACTATTAAATTTACGAAATAGTTCTCAAAAAGGTGGATTTTATGACAAACTTTGGTTTATAAGTAATATAATTGAGCATCATTTGTCTTCCGCAGCGGCATAGAAGCGAAGGCAAAAACGCTGAAAAGGCACTTATGCTAGAATACTTTGAATAAAGGAGAGTGAAAATCCGTGAGCAACACCGAGAGCCAAACAAGAGAGAAATACATTGATGTTGCCTTGAAGCATATTGGCTGGAAATTTGACGGCACGGACGCCGATGTCAGAGAAGAATACGAAGTAAACGATATGGAAGGTGTGCCGGGGCAAAAGGGCTATGCCGACTATGTGCTTTTCGGCCGTGACGGGCTGCCCCTTGCAGTTATAGAAGCCAAGCGCACAAGCAAAGACCCCAACAACGGCAGGAAGCAGGCTGTACTGTATGCCGACTGCTTAGAGCGCAAATTCGGCCGCAGACCTATGATGTTCACCTCCAACGGATTTGAAACATATTTCTGGGACGATCTGTCGTCCCCGCAAAGGAAAGTCAGCGGATTTTTCACAAAGTCCGATCTTGAAAAGCTTATGGGCCGCAGGGAGACCCGCAAAAAGCTGAGTACGGTCTCCATAAACGACAAAATTACCGACCGTTATTATCAGAAAGAAGCTATACGGGCGGTTTGCGAGCATATTGAGCAGGGCTTCCGCAAGGCGCTGCTTGTTATGGCTACGGGCACGGGAAAGACAAGGACGGCTTCCAGCCTGACAGATGTTCTCAGCCGGGGCGGATATATCACCAACGTTCTTTTTCTTGCCGACAGGACGGCACTTGTTAAGCAGGCTAAGGACGATTTCAAAAACTATCTGCCCGATATGTCCCTGTGCAACCTGTGCAGCAATAAGGACGACAAAAACGCACGGATAATATTTTCCACATATCCAACAATATTGAACGCTATCGACAGCGCAAAAACAATAGACGGCGTGCCGCTGTTTTCCCCTGCGCACTTTGACCTTATTATCACTGACGAAAGCCACAGGAGCATTTTCAGAAAATACAGGGCTATCTTTGAATATTTTGACGCAATAACATTGGGGCTTACGGCAACGCCGAAAACCGATGTTGACCGAAATACATACGATTTCTTTGAAATGGAAAGCGGCGTTCCCACCTATGCCTATGACTATGAAACGGCGGTGTATTCCGATCATGTGCTTGTGCCTTATTACAACTATGAGGTGAAAACAAAATTCCTTGACGAGGGTATCACATATGACGAACTGTCCGAAGAGGACAAGGAACGCTTCGAGGAGGACTTTACCGAGGACGGCGATATGCCCGATTTTGTGCCTTCCGATTCGCTGAATAAATTTGTATTCAACGAGAATACCGTTGACACGGTTTTGCAGGACCTTATGGAACGAGGCATAAAGACCGAGGGCGGCGACAGGCTTGGAAAGACGATCATTTTTGCACAGAACAAACCTCATGCCGAATTTATCATTGAACGCTTCAACAAGCTTTACCCGAATTATAAGGGAACTTTTGCCCAGCGTATCACCTGCGACGACAGCTATGCGCAAAGCATTATCGATGATTTTAAAATACCGAATAAGCCTCCGTATATCGCTGTTTCCGTGGATATGATGGACACGGGCATTGACGTTCCCGAATGCGTTAATCTTGTATTTTTCAAGAAAGTCCGCTCAAAGACAAAATTCTGGCAGATGATAGGCAGAGGCACAAGACTTTGCAAGGGTCTGAACTGCACCGATCAAATCGAAGGAGAATATACCGATAAACGCCGCTTTCTGATATTCGACTACTGCGGGAATTTTGAATTTTTCCGGGAGAACATAAACGGCTTTGAAAGCGCAGAAACAAAGTCTTTGACCGAAAATATTTTCTGCAAGCAGATACAGTTGATATTTGCTTTGCAGGAAAGCGGGTTTTCCGATACCGAATACCGGGACTTTCGCACGGCACTGGTGAACAAGTGCAGCAGTGGTATTTCGGCATTATCCTATGATCTGGTTTCGGTTCGTCTGAAAAAGGAATATGTGGAGAAATTTAAAAAAGCCGACAGCTTTTCGGTGCTTTCCGAAATGGATAAATATGAGCTGACAAAGCATATTGCCCCTATCATAACAT
>CAMWIR010000031.1 GCA_947174365.1 uncultured Ruminococcus sp.
TTAATATATTCCTCTTGTCAACATTTCAGAACATATTTTGTTTTGGTAATTTATCGGATTTTATTCAATTGTTTACATGTTTTCAAAAAATCTGTTGCCAATATATCCGAAAAATAACCGTAATTTTCAAGAATTTACAAAAAATTAACAAATATTTGCCGTAAAATTTGTTTGATACCCTTGACAAACCGCCTGTAAATATGGTAAAATGAATAACGTGATTTGCTGCGAATGCCAATTCAAAGGCATTGCGGGCGGCAAACATTTATCCTTGTCCGCAGCGAGCGGCGGACTTTAAACCAAGAGGAGGTGTCAATATGGCAAAACTTAATGAAACCTACGAGGCTATGGTTGTTTACAGCCTGAGCGAAGGTGAGGAGCGTGTAAAGGCTCTTACCGACAAGTTCAAGGGCATGATCGAGTCCGAGGGTACTCTCGAGAGCGTTGACGAATGGGGCAAGAGAAAGCTTGCTTACGAGATCGACGATCAGGGCGAGGGTTATTATGTGCTTTACACATTTAACGCAAAGCCCGATTTCCCCGCAGAGTTCGACCGCGTTCTCAAGATCACAGAGGGCGTTATGCGTTCCCTGATAACCGTTAAGGTAAGTTCCGAGAGCGAAAAGTAATTTTGCTTTTAAGGAGGCTGTATTGTTATGTTAAATTCCTGTGCCATCAATAAGGTAATTCTTATGGGCAGACTTACTGCCGATCCCGAATTAAGGCAGACTCAGAGCGGAATTTCGACTTGCCGTTTTACAGTGGCGATCGATAGGACTGCGAATCCGAATGACCGCAATGCCGAGCGTCAAACAGATTTTATAAGCGTTGTGGCATGGCGTGAGCAGGCCGAGTTTGTCAGCAAGTATATGTCCAAAGGCAGGCTTGTTCTTGTTGAGGGCAACCTTAAAACAGGCTCATATGATGACAGGAATCATCCCGATGTCCGTCATTTCACAACCGATGTTATAGCCGAAAGAATAAGCTTCGGCGAGACCAAAAGCTCTTCCGGCGGCGGATATGACAACCGTCAGCAGGGCGGCTACAATAATAACGGCGGCTATAATAACAACAGCAATAACAACTACAGAGAGCCTCCCAGGCAGGATCCTGTTTCCGTAAGCGATCTGAGCGACTTTACGGAAGTTATCAGCGACAGCGAATTACCCTTCTAAGAGGCAAAAATTTTTAGAAGCAAGAGGCAAGAAGCTGACGCATTCGGTTGTATTAACCATATTTTATAAAGGAGGTTTATTGCCATGGCTATGGAAAAGGAAAAAGAAAGAGCTCCCAGAGGCGCCAAGAGGACCCGCAAAAAGGTTTGCGCATTCTGCGCCGACAGAGTGGAGAAGATAGATTATAAGGACATTGCCCGTCTTAAGAAGTGCATGACCGACAGGGCTAAGATCCTGCCCCGCCGTGTGACCGGCACCTGCGCTTATCATCAGAGAGAGCTGACAGTTGCTATCAAGAGAGCACGTTACATTGCGCTGCTCCCCTATGTTTCCGACTAAGAGGCAATTGTTTCAATAGGATATGTTTTTGCTGTCCGTTTTATAAGCGGACAGCTTTTTATTTTCAAACATCTTATCATCAACAGCATAAAGAGGACAACCGACAGTCGGCTGTCCTCTTTTGCGGTTAAGTCTTATAAAAGAGAATTATCCTCAAACGTTTCACTTCGTTTATTGAAATTCTTCCGCAGCCACGGTTAAGTGATATACATTTTTAACAACTTAATATCCCGTTCTTATATGTAAGCTTGCAGGTCATATTTTTCAGCTTGTTGTAATTGCCTTTTTTCACTGTTTCAATGACCGAGTTAAATGCTTCTCTCATATACAAAGCTTTTTCAATATCATCTTCTCTGTCCTTATATTTTTCGTCTACAACGAACCCAAACTTGCCTATGGCATTTTCCTTTATAAATTCGCCGAGATCACCGGGCAAGCCTGTAAAATTCCCGTCTTTGTCCTTGCCAATATCAAAAACAGAGCCTCCTCCTGCTTCCTTTAAGTAATTCTCTACATCTTGGAGATATACAAGTTCAAAGCCTCCCTGTTTTGCTTCATCCATATGACCGTTATTGTGATAAACGTACTGTAGACCGGCTGACCATTTTTCAAGCTTTTGATGTAATTCCTTTAATTTTTCTTCATTAATATTTCCGCTGATGGTCATTTCGTGTCCCCATATTTCAAATTGAAGTTCATCGTCCTCTGATAACTCTATTCCAAGCTCTGAAATTGCAGACGAGATTGTATTTTGAAAATTTCTTGTCACTAATTCAATTCTTGCTTCATTAAGTCGGTTACAACCTTCTTCTGCATTGGGAAATGTGCCTAAAAGCCTGCTTTCCCATTTTGTAAGTTCTTCACCATTTCTGAATTTTTCAAATGCGGCTTCTCTGTCCTCCGTTACCTCTGGAGAAGAAAACAAGCGTTGAGGGACACGGTAATCGGGATTAGTGCGCCATTCCCTTTCCTTGAGTGAAATATTATCTCCCCTTAAAGCCTGCTTGTACTCACGTTTCATATTATCTTTATCGTGATAGCCGTGTTTATCATAATAATAGTCGCAGTATTCTTCATACGTCACGCCGGTCATAGGCTTCCCACTGTCGAGAGCTTTTTCTATATATTCATTTTTAAGCTGCCGCCTAGCTTTATCGGAAATACATAGAGAATCATCCTTCGGCTTTTTCGTGACTTTTGTACCGCTTTCATATTTCACGTAATACTCACGCTGCTTTAAAAACCAGTCATAGACGTAAATGCAGCTTATCTTTTTTTCAATATTCATACAGAATCACCCTCATACCTATTGCTTGCAAGGGCTGTTGCATAACCGCTGCAGCAGCCCCTTGATTTTTATCATCTGATCTATCGGGCAGCAAAACGCATATGCCGTCATCTAAAAATATCGCTTGACTGCTGCGCTTAATCCACCAGCTTCGGGTCAAAATCCTCTATCCAAGGCAAGCCCCACTTGTTCAGTGCGTCCATAAAGGGATCGGGGTCAAATTCCTCAATATTGTAAACTCCCGCCTTTTTCCACTTGCCTGTCAGTATCATCATAGCCCCTATCATGGCAGGAACTCCCGTAGTATAGGAAATGGCCTGCGACCCGACTTCTTTGTAGCATTCCTGATGATCGCAAACATTGTAAACATAATAGTTCACAGGCTTGCCGTCCTTTAACCCCTGCATTATGCAGCCGATATTGGTCTTGCCCTTTGTCCTCGGACCAAGTGAAGCAGGGTCGGGCAGAACTGCTTTCAGGAACTGCAAGGGCACTATCTCCATGCCGTTGTAATTTATCGGCTCAATGGAGGTCATTCCCACGTTTTCCAGGCATTTGAGATGTGTAAGATAGGACTGCCCGAAGGTCATGAAAAAGCGGATACGCTTTATCCCCCTGATGTTCAGCGCCAGCGACTCCAGTTCCTCATGGTGCAGCAGATACATATCCTTTTTGCCCACCTGTGCAAAATCATACTCCCGCTTTATCTCCATAGGCTCTGTCTCCACCCACTTGCCGTTTTCGATATAGCTGCCCTTGGCGCTGACCTCACGAATGTTTATCTCGGGATTGAAGTTGGTGGCAAAGGGATAGCCGTGGTCGCCGCCGTTGCAGTCGAGAATGTCGATATAATGGATCTCGTCAAAATAATGCTTCTGGGCATAAGCACAGAAAACTCCCGTAACACCCGGGTCAAAGCCGCTGCCCAGCAGGGCGGTTATCCCCGCTTTTTCAAACCGCTCCCGATATGCCCACTGGTGGGAATACTCGAATTTCGCCGTGTCCTCAGGCTCGTAGTTGGCAGTGTCCACATAGTCCACACCGCATTCAAGGCAGGCGTCCATAATAGTAAGATCCTGATATGGCAGGGCAACGTTAATGCAGATATCGGGCTGATATTCTTTCATCAGCCGGGTAAGCTCGGAAACGTTGTCCGCATTTACCTGTGCGGTGGAAATTTTTGTAGCTGTCGTCCCCCGCAGCTTTTCGGCAATAGCGTCGCACTTGGACTTGGTGCGGGAAGCTATCATAATATCCCCGAACACCTCCGAATTCTGACAGCACTTGTGGATAACGACCCCGGCTACTCCTCCGCAGCCGATTATAAGTGTTTTTGACATTGTATATATTTCTCCTTTCGGATATATTTTTTATGATAATTTCAGCGTTCTGTTTTCAGCTCTTCCAGCAGCACTGCGATCATCTCCTCCAGCTCATCATCGGACAGACCGGAGGAAGCCGTCTCACGGTACTGAATGGCAATTGCAAGCTTCTCGTACCTCCAATGCCGTGCCATAGCTCTATCGCCAACACTCAGCGCATATCCGATACTTTTATCATAGGAAACATTCCACCCGTCTGTGTATGTATAAAAACATTTATCCCTTTGCTGCTTTACAAATTCGGAAATTTCCCGGCTTTCCTCTGTTTTCCCCTGCTCACGCAATATTCTTGCCTTTAAGCATAAAGCCTTGTCAATGGCGTCACGTATAAAAAAACGTTCCGAAAAAGGTCTGTCCTGTAAAAAGCCGCATAAAGTCAGCGACTCATCATTATGTCCGAATATATAAAGCCAAACAGCAAGGAGATACATAAGTTCTGTCGGGTCACTGCCCGCTTTGCAGTCCTTAATTATTTTCTCGCAAATTTTCCGAATACACCTTTTATCCACAGTGTTCATGATATTTTTGACATATTCTGTTTCTGTCATTTCCCATGCCTCCGCCAAACGATTACGTTCATTTCCTCAAAGGAGGCCTGTTTGCAGATATACATAATGTTTATCCTCCGAATTTTGCAGTCGATCATATTCAAATGCTGACATGTGTGATTTTACAATTCTTTAACCATATAACCGCAGGTAAAGGGGAAAAAATCAAATTTCTCCGTTCCTGTATGTACAAATCCAAAGCCCTCGTACCACTTTCTCAAAACCTGATTTTCTTCCACTATCCCTATGTTCATTTTAGCGCAATTCAAATTCCAGGCATTGTCAAAAGCATTCATAAGCAGCTTTTCGCCTATCTTTTTATGCCTGTATTCCGGGAGAACGCACAGATTATTCAGTTCACATTCCCTGTTATCCTGTAACAGCAATGAATAATAACCTATTATTTTTTCATTCTCCCAATAAGCATACATCGGGCGATGTTCACCGTTTAAATGCCACTCCAAGCGTTCCGATGTTGTTGCAAAAGCGGTAAATCTCGGTGCATTCTCCTCCGTGAATCCGAATTCATCTGCAACCGTACCAAAGCTTGCCCGAATTACATTCACGCATTCTTCAATATCATTTTTGCCTACCTCTTTTATCATATCAGCACCTCTTCAGTATATCCATTTTGGTTTACCCGCAATCGCTCCCGTTTTAAAGAATCTTATCTGCAATCTTCCTTATCACATACTCCGCCCTGCTTTCTAATTCCGGCAGCGCATTCAGCGGAAAGTACTGCAGCCTGCGGCTCTCATCATCATTTATTGATAATTCGCCGCTCACTCCAATTGCCTTATACAAAGCAATGACCGTATATATTTCATCGCCGCCCGGGTATCGGAAAAACAGCTCCCCGCCCGACAGCACATCCATAAGCTCAAACCGCTCCGCTTTAAGCCCCGCTTCCTCCCACAGTTCACGGGCAGCGGTTTCCTCAAGGCTTTCGGGAGGCTCCATTCCGCCGCCTATTATCCCCCAATTTTCGGTATCGCTCCGCAAATTAAGGAGTATCTCATTTTTATCATTAATCACAATTATCGTAGCGCCCACACTTATTATCGGCAAATGCCCCACATATTTTCGCAGCTCTGAAATATAACTCATGTTATTCCTCGTTGATCCATTCCCCAGTAGGGATTTTTTTCTTGCCTCTTGCCTCTAATTGGGCAGCGTATACTTAATGGAATATTCCTTGTACAAGTCCTTAAATTCCTTATTATCGCCGCTTTTAACGGTGTTCAGATACTGGTGATTTTCAAAGCTGTTGTCGCTGAGCTGAATAAGGTTCACCGCAATATTCGAGCAGTGGTCGGAAACACGCTCCAAATCCGTCAGAAGGTCGGTGAATATGAACCCCTGCTCAATGGTGCAGGTCTTTTCACGAAGCCGCTCAATGTGATGAGTCTTCATATCGCTGCGCAGGGTGTCAACAACTTCCTCCAAAGGCTCAACACGGCGGGCAAGTATAACATCTCCCGTTTCAAACGCCTTGACGGTAATGTTCATAATATCCTCAACCGCCCTGAAAAGCACATTCAGCTCCCTGTTTGCCATATCGGAAAATACTATCTTCTTTTCGTATATTTCCTTGGCAGTGTCGAGAATATTCAGCGCATGGTCGGAAATACGCTCAAAGTCTCCTATGGCGTGCAGCAGACAGGAAACGCTCTGACTGTCGCTCATGGTAAGGCTTCGCCCCGAAAGCTTCACAAGATATGTGCCGATTATATCCTCGTATTTGTCAATGTGATCCTCGTTAAGTATTATCATCTGGGCGTTGTCGTCGCTGTAGTGCTTGAAAAGCTCCAGTGAAAGGGAAATAGTGGTCTTTGCCAGCGACGCCATGCGGTTTGTAACGTTTCTGCACTGCTCGATAGCCACACCGGGAGTGCTGAGGAAACGGTCGTCCAGCACCACAGGGGCTGCTGCTTCCTCCCCCTCTTCATCTCTTATGGTCATATATGCAAGCTTTTCAAGAAGCCCCGTAAAGGGCAGCAAGACCAGCGTGGTCGTAAGGTTGAACACCGTATGCACCACAGCCACCGTTACCGCCGACACCGTATAATCTGCGAAAGAGAAATGTATAAATGCATTAAGCAAATAATAAACCACCAAAAACAAAACCGTGCCTATAACGTTAAAGTAAAGATGAACCACCGCCACACGCTTTGCATTTTTGCTTGCCCCCGCCGCAGAAAGTATCGCCGTAACGCAGGTGCCTATATTCTGCCCCAGGATTATGGGCAGCGCCATGGACACGGTAAATTTCCCCGTGGAAGCCGCCACCGCCTGAAGCATACCCACAGACGCCGACGATGACTGAACTATTGCCGTAAGCAGCGCACCGGTAATGACCCCCAGCACGGGATTTGAAAATGCCGTAAGCACCTTGGAAAATCCCGGGGAATTGCTAAGCGGCTCAACAGAGACCTTCATTGTGTCCATACCCATCATCAGCACCGCAAAGCCCACCAGTATCCCGCCGATGTCCTTTTTCCTGCCGTTATCTCCCACCATACGCATAACAACGCCTATCATGGCAAGCACAGGGGCAAAGGTCTCGGGCTTGCACAGTCTGATGATAAAGCTGTCCCCCTCCAGTCCCGCAAGGCTCATAATCCATGAGGTAACAGTAGTACCGATATTAGCGCCCATAATTACCGAGATCGCCTGAGAGAGCCGCATAAGCCCCGAGTTTACAAAGCCCACCAGCATTACCGTAGTAGCCGAGGAGGACTGTATAACCGTTGTTACCAGAATGCCCAGCAGCAGACCCTTAAAGCGGTTCGAGGTGAGCTTTTCAAAGATCTGCTCCAGCTTGCCGCCTGCCATCTTTTCCAGCTTTTCGCTCATAAATCCCATTCCGAAAAGGAACATGGCAAGCCCGCCTGCCAACTGAATTACATTAAAGATCGACATATAAAAATGCTCATCCTTTCACCGAACGCCAAACGCCTGCCATGCCAAGGAAATAAGCCTGCATTTGCACAGCATTCCTGCTATGCTCGCCGTGCCCGCTGTTCCCGTCCCGATTCCTTAGCATTTGAGCCTCGTTCGCATCGCCGCCCCAATGCGGTTTCCGTCTTTTTCAACATTTTTCTACTATTAGAATCTATTGTAACATAAAAACGTGAATTTGCGGTTGAGCGATAATGAATATATTGTTAATTAATGTATTCGACAGCGAACACCGCACCGCAAACGTTAAGGAACTGCCGATTAAAGGTTTTCTCCCCGAGGGCACAAATGACCGTCATGTATGACGATGGCGGCGGAGAAAGCCTTGCCGAATCACCCATTAAAGAACGGCATATTTAAAAAATGCTTCCTTTATTTTAATTGACTTTGTAAACAGAGAATGTTATAATTAAGGAAACGCCAGAATGACAGTCAAAGTGACAGTCAAGAATGACAATTGTCACTCATTAAGTTACAAACGGCATATTGCCATTAATTTTCCGAAATGTTATAATATAACTGTAAACCAAAGGAAAAATTTTATAGGAAAGGCGGCATATAAAATGTCATCTCCTGCCTCCAATAGAATGTACCGCACCATTCGATTTGTGTGCAAGCCGCTTTTTACGGTGCTTTACCGCCCTAAGATAATAGGAGCGGAGAATATCCCCGAAAGGGGCGGGGCTGCCCTGGCAGGCAATCATATGCACGCCCTTGACCCGATACTCATAGATGTAAGCACACGGCGCATTGTCCGCACCCTTGCCAAAAGCGAGCTTTTCGAGGGCTTCTGGGGTTTCATTTTCCGAGGGGTGGCAGCCATTCCCGTGGACTTGCATGCAAAAAAGAATCCCGCCGCTCTGAATGCGGCAACGGAAGCTTTGAAAAACGGCGCGCTTATAAACCTGTCCCCCGAGGCAAAGCGGAATTACACGGAATATCTGCTGCTGCCGTTCAAATATGGGGCTGTGTCCATGGCGGACAAAACGAAAGCGCCCATTATCCCATATGCAATTGCAGGGCGCTACAAGCCATTCGGGGGGCTTACGGTAAAATTTGGCAAACCCTTTTACACTACGGGAGATCTCCGTGATGACAACAAGCGGCTTTATGAGGAAATAACCCGTCTGCTGCTTGAGATTTCCCCCAATACTCAAAAGATTGCAAGAAGCTTTGAGGAATGGGAAGAGGCCGATTAAGAGTTGTCAAAGAAAGGAAATTTTTAGTATGGATCATCTGAATTATCCCGACATTTCCATGTATGCGCTAATAAAACAGACTGCTGAAAAATACCCGAATTATCGGGCTTTGGAGTATTTCGGCGCAGGGATAAGCTACAAACGCCTTTTAAAGGAGATCGACCGCACCGCAGCCGCATTCGTCAGAATGGGAGTAAAAAAGGGCGACAGGGTTTCCCTTTGTATGCCCAACATTCCCCAGGCGGTGTTTGCCTTTTACGGGCTTAACAAGATCGGGGCTGTGCCTAATATGATACACCCCCTTTCCGCAGGAGAGGAGATAAAATATTATCTGAAGCTATCCCGATCGAAAACCGTGGTTGCGGTGGGGCAGCTGCGTGAAAAGCTGGAAACGCTGATCCCCCAAACGGAAGCGGAGAACGTTATAATAGCTCCCGTGGAAGATCATATGCCCCCTGTCACAAGGCTTGTTTACCGTATCTCAAACCGTTCTCAAAAACCGATAGCCCCCTTTATGACTCTTTGGCGGGACTTTATAAGAACGGGGGACGGAGCGGACAATGCTGACGTAAACGTCAGCCCCGAATACAATGGCACAGGCAATGATGACGGCGCTATCCTCTACAGCGGCGGCACTACGGGCAAGCCCAAGGGGATAATGCTCACAAATCTTAACTTCAATGCCCTTGCCCTGGAAAGCATTAACGGCTGCGGCTGCCTTGCTGCGGGGGACAGGGTGCTGTCGGTAATGCCTGTGTTTCACGGGTTCGGGCTGGGGGTATGTATTCACACGGTGCTGTGCTTCGGGGGCTGCGCCGTTATACTCCCGAAATTTTCCGCAAGGGATTTCGACAAGCTTATCGGGAAATACCGACCGAATATCATTGCGGGTGTGCCTGCCATATATGAAGCCATGCTGCGGGAAAACAGCCTGCAAAAAACCGATTTGTCGTTTATAAAATGCGTTATTTCGGGAGGCGACTGCCTGCCCCTTGCCACCAAGGAAAAAATGGATAATTTCCTTAAAGCTCACGGCTGCGGTGTGCAAATACGGGAGGGCTACGGCTTGACGGAATGCGTCACGGGGACTTGCCTGAATCCCGATGACGACAACCGCCCGGGGTCTGTGGGACTGCCTTATGCAGATAATGAATACAAGATAATCGACCCCGCAAGCGGCAGAGAACTGCCCTGTGGAGAGGTGGGAGAAATAATCCTGCGAGGGCCTGCGGTAATGAAGGAATACATAGACGAGCCGGAGGAGACCGCCCTTGCCCTGCGTAAGAGAGAGGACGGCCATACCTGGCTGTACACGGGCGATCTTGGCTATATGGACAAGGACGGCTATGTTTACTTCAAACAGCGGCTCAAACGCATGATAGTTTCGGGAGGCTACAACATTTATCCCGTAAATATCGAGAATGTTCTGAACTCCCACAAGGAGGTGGTACTGTCGGCAGTCATCGGCATTCCCGACAAAATTATGGGGCAGCGTGTAAAGGCGTATGTTACGGCAAAAACCGAAGATACCGAGCGGCTGAAGGGCGAGCTTTTAAGGCTTTGCGCAGAGCGGATCTCCCGCTACTCAATCCCAAAGGAGATAGAATTTGTGAATGATCTGCCCAGGACCTTAGTGGGGAAAATTGACTACAATGCGCTGGAAGCCCCGGGCGCCGATTCGGACAACAGTTAAATCTCCCGAAAGGAGCAAAGAAATATGACGAAAATCATGCTTGTTCACCCGGAAATTTCCCGAGGGAAATATAATTTTGCTGGGGTCATAGAAAATGAACCTCTTGAACTTGAGTACATCTCCCGAATGCTGAAAGACAACGGCTTTGAAGTTATGATATGGGACGGTCAGGTCGAGAAAGAGCCTCTGAAAGCTGCTCTTGAAAGCTTTTCTCCCGATTATTTCTATGTCTGCGGACGGACAAGGCAGGAGAATTTCATGAAAGAATACGCCCGCCTTGCAAAAGAAATTTGCGGCGGCAGCATTGTTACCATTGCCGGAGGCGTGCACGTGCAGAAATGCTATGAGCGGTTTTACGAGCCTTATATTGACTATATCCTGACAACTTTTGACATATTCAAGCTCCTTGATATTATAAGGCAGGCCCCCCGTGAAAAAAACCACGGGATATGCTATCAAAATAAGGACGGCAAATTTGTGTGCAATCCCCCGAAACCCTTTGATATAAAGGCCTTGCCGACTCCCGACCGTGAATATTTTTACAGTCACCCGAACAATTACAGGTATCTGGAGCTTGCACCCTGTGCTCACGTACGCACCGCCTATTGCTGCCCGTTCAGATGTGCATTCTGCTACAGAAATTCCCTTAACTGCGGAGTTTACAGCCGCCGCAAGGTAGATGATGTGGTAAGAGAGATTGCCGAAATAAACTGCGAAAATATTTATTTCATAGATGACGATTTTTTGTGGGACAGGGAGTATATTGCCGAATTTATAAGGCTTGTGCGGGAAAAGGGCATTCGCAGAAAATACGTTTGCTACGGACGGGCGGATTTTATTGCCGAAAATCCCGATATAATAAAGGCACTGGGGGAAATAGGATTTTACTATATCCTGACGGGGCTGGAGGCAACGGACGACAAACGGCTTGCCCGATACCGCAAAAAAACCACTGCCGATGTGAACATAAAGGCGGTAGAGATAACCCGTGAGGCAGGAATAAATATTATGGGAATGTTTATTGTCGACCTGGACTTTTCTCCTGCCGATTTTTCAAAGCTTTACCGATTTATAAAGGCTCACGGCATCCGCCACACAGCAATTTCCATATTCACCCCCGAAATAAACAGCAGTCTTTACAAAAAGTTCAAAAACCGCCTTATTACCGATGACCCTGCCTGTTGGGATTATCTGCACGTGGTGGCAAAGCCTTATAAAATGAGCGTTTCTCTTTATTATTTCTTTTATCATATTCTGGTGGCGAGGCTGTTTTTAAAGGGAATGCGGGAGGGAATATACGATTTTATAGATTACCCTTTTTACCTGAAATCCATTTTTAAAAACATGTTCAGATTCGGCGGAAATAAGGAGAATGAAAAATGAGCGAACAAAAAAATCCCGTTAAGAAAATTATACCGAGCAAACTGGAAAACAGCTTCCAGCAGTTTTGTTATAAGCATTTCGGCGAGCTTATCCCGAAAGGCCTTACACCAAACAACGTTACGGCGCTGGGGGCGGGTTTCGGGGGACTGGCGATAATTTGCACACTGCTAACGCACATCTCTCCCCTGTTCTTTATTGGCACAATAGCGGGACTGATACTTCACCACACTGCCGACACCCTGGACGGCTATGTGGCACGCAAGCGTGGAATGTCCTCAAAGGCGGGGGCTTATTTCGACCTTATCACCGACGTCATGTTCTCCACATTTTTCCTTATCGCATTCGGTCTGTCGCCTTATGCAAGCATTGAGGTAATGGCATTTACCGCTCCGCTTTACGGGATCGTTAATGTTACGGCAATGAATTATATAATTTATTTTAATGAATTTCTTTTCCCGAAATTCGGACCTATCGAAGCGCACCTTGCGTATATCGGCATTTGCATTTTGTCCCTGTGTTTCGGGACAAATGAGCTGTTTGCGCTTGGACATTTCCGTGTAATGGCAGCAGATGTTGCAATGTGCATTGGACTGATCCTGATGTACAGCGAAATGATACGAATGCAGATACAGCTTTTCCGCCGCTTGAAAAAGGAGGAGGACACATGAAATGCATCTATATAGCTCTTATCAAGGCGCATACGGGGCTTGGGGCTGTGGGCAGGCAGATCACGGGCTTTGAATATACCCACGCAGCGGTGTGCCTTGACGATACCTTTACCGAATTCATCACCTTTTCACGCAGGCGGCATTATCTGCCCTTTGACGCGGGATTTATGCGTGAGACCCGCAGCTGCTATGCTTTCGGAAAGCACAAAAGCTTCAAGGCGAAAATTTACAGAATACCCGTAAATTCGGAGCAGCTTGCCGAAATTTCCCGATATATAAGGACTTGCGAGAATGACGGGTACATTTTCAACCTTATTTCCATGGCGACTATGCCCCTGCTTCACGGCACCCACATTTACAAGGCAAGAAACTGCATGAGCTTTTGCGCCGAAATTGCGGAGCTGGCAGGGGTGCGCCTTACGAAGCCTTTTTATAAATACAGCATATCGGGACTTGATAAAGCTCTGTGCAAATGCACTTGCTTTGAGGGATATATCAAAAAGCACTGTGAAGATTACCCCGATAAATATATGAAGATCCCGACGCCATGGGAATATGCGCAAAAGGCGGCAGAGCTTCTGACCGAGCTTGCAAGGCGTATTCGGAAATACGGGATAAGACGATAATTTTACATTGTGCAAAACGGAGGATTTTACAATGCAGGCAATAATTTTCAATTCGGGAGTGGGCAGTCGAATGGGTGCGCTTACCGAAAAACGCCCGAAAGGACTGCTGGAAGTTGGCGGCGAAAGCCTTTTTTACCGTCAGCTGCGTATTTTAAGCGGCTTTGGGATAAGGAAATTCATTGTCACCACAGGCAAATACGAACAAGATTTTAAAGCGGAAGCGGAAAAAATTCCCGATATTTCGGTGAAATTTGTGAATAATCCGCTTTACCGCACAACCAATTATATCTACTCATTCCACCTTGCAAAGCAGTTCATTAGGGGCGATCTGCTGCTGCTTCACGGTGATCTGTATTTTTCCGAAGAGGCGGCAAAGCGGCTTATTGAATCGCCTCACCCCGACTGCTGCCTTATAAATAAAAAAATCCCCCTGCCCGAAAAGGATTTCAAGGCAAGGCTTACGGGAGATGTTATCAAGGAAATTTCCGTGGCGCTGACCGGGAATGTTCCGCAGGGGCAAACCGCGGCGGCGCTTCAGCCCTTTTACAAGCTTTCGGCAAACCTTGCGGAAGCGTGGCTTGATAAGGCCGGGGAATTTATAAATTCGGGCAAGGTGAATGTTTATGCCGAAAATGCCCTGAACGAGATTTTGCACAGTGCTTTGCTATATGGGATTTCCTATGAAAATGAATTTGTAACGGAAATTGACACTCCCGAGGATCACGCCAAAACACAGGAATTTGCCCTACGCAAAAATTGACATTTTAACTTGCAAATATGCGCAAAAAAATGGCGTTCCGCTGCATGGAACGCCAAAACTCAAATAAATTAAGATGAAAAAAATGTATTAAAGATTACTCCACAAGGAGGGTGGAGGAATATTTGGACGCTGCCCGCGGCTTGGAAAATTTAGGAAAACCAAGCAATCCGTGGGAATGACCCTCTGCAAATCCCGAGGCAAATTAGCGTTGCCCGCGATCCGATCACTCCCGGCAGTCTGCGGGGCAGCATAATAATGAAATTCCCCGTTCGGAGAAAAATCAAAAACATAAATCATTTCTGCGCTGTCAACATTAACAGCATTGTAACTTTTCTATGCCCTTACACTCAAAGCCCCCCCGATACAACTCTCCGGAGTTTTTCCTGCCGCAAGGGGGATAGCGGCAGGAACTCCATAGATAAAAGGAGAGAGATGAAAAAAAGTTGGGAATGAAAAATTACATATGATAAGGTTCCGTCTTTCTTATCACAATCTTATTATAACCTACAAATGTGTTCAAATTATGAAAAAGCCACGAAAATCAGGGAAAATTTTGTTAAACTTTTTTCTTGTTTCGGGGATTTTTTTGGTAATTTCGTCAAAATAACGGCTGGATTGTCAACTTATTGTCAAATTTGTCAGTTCGCATTTGCCTGCTGACCTTGCTTTGCCTTACACCTTTTCAAAACCCTATCCGCATAGCAGCGCAGATCAAGATTGCAGTCGAATCGGCACTCCCTGAGAATATCATTACAGTTGTCCCGGGAACGCACAATCAGCTGCACCAGATATTCACGGCAGAATGAGCAGTTCAGATTATGGTAGATATACCGCCGCAGCTGTTCATATTTGCGTGAAGCACAGTCCTGCCGTTTCTCGGTATTATGCCAGAGAATATGAAAAAAATCGTCTCTGCCGAAGTCCATGCCCTTTTTATCGGGAAGCTCCGGATGGTATCCCATCACAAATGGAACATCAAGTTTTTTTGCACACTGCACATATGCGAGAAATCCCGTGTATCGCAGCTCGCCGCTCAAAGCCTCATTTTCCGCAATGCTCCGCAGAAAATCCTCTGCCGCTTTTTCCTTAAAGCGACCCATTGTCTCGGCGCATTTTACCTTTATTTTTTCACTGCCGTTTTCATACATTTCCCGAACCGCTTCAAACTTAAAGCAGCCCATTATTTCGGCGCACTTAATTTTTATTTTTTCGCCGCCGTTCTCATACATTTCCCGAACCGCTTCAAACCCCAAAGGAAAAGGCTTTTTCTCAAAGGCGCAAAGCATACGGTATTTTTCATTTTCGTCCTTTTCGGAAACGGTCAGTTTTGCAAACTGCAAAAGTTCTTCATCATTGGCTTTATATGAAGCGGTACGAAAATATATCGCTCTCCACAGGCTGTCTCTTTCGGATAATTCGCCCACAGGTTCGGTAATGAGTTCTGTAAAGGTATGTCTCGGCGAACGGGACGGCTCATGCTTTTCCTTATAGTCAAGATCAAAGTTCTTCACAAAAATCTCTGCGCAAGCCTTATCCGCTTTTTTCAGGCGGCTGCGCTTCTTTCCGCCGTCTGTGCAGTGTGAAAAGAACCAGTCAAGGCTGAACCTGTCGGATTTCGGATGTTCGAGCAAATACCCGCCCACGTCATTCACGATTCGTTCAAAGTAACTGTTGTCTATATCATCAACAAGCACATTGCAAAGATCTTCAAAAACATCTGTTCTCGGGACTCTCGAAAAGTTTTTGCCTGTGCGCCTTGCAAATTCCTTTATGTACATCTCCTGTAAAAAATTTCGTATCTTCGGAGATATATCCGTTTCTTCATAATAAATGCACACCAGCAGCTCCAGCATCTGAAAGCTTGCCCAATGATCGCAATGCCGTCTGCTAAGCCGCTCCATAACAATCTCCGCAAAATATTCCGGCTGCCCTGTGAGCATAACGGCGTCGCAAAGGTACGCTCCCCTGTGCCCCTCGCACTGCATATCGAAACAGGTGTCGGTTGTGCAGCACTCGGCAATTATTTTTGCGTATTGCATAGGATTGTCGCAGCAATTCAGAAACCGCAGCGCATTGCCGTACCCGTTCGCAAGCAGCCATTTAAATTCGCTATTTTTTAAATTTTTCATATAACATCCTTTCGGTCAATTTTCCTTTTTTTCAAAACGCCTTCGGCATATTTGCGCAAAGCCAAATTACAGTCATAACAGCACTCCTGCAAAATATCCCCGCAGTCGTCACGGGAACGCACCATTAGCCTGACCAAGCTATTCCGACAAATGGAGCAGTTCATATTATTGTAGATATATCTTCTTAATTTTTCATATTTCCGTGAATTTTTATCTTGCCTGTTTTCAAATTTATCATAAAAATTATGATAATAATACCAAATATTGCAGAGTGCATAACTATCTGTCGGTAAATTAGGCTTAAAGCTCATAAGATAGCAGGAATCAAGCCACTCGGCCGATTGGATATATGCATAGACCCCCTCACATCGCAGATTAATCGGGGCTGTATTATCGCTGATAAGCTGCCGCAGAAAATCCTCTGCCGAACCGTCTTTAAAACAGCCCATCAGATCAATGCAAATTTCTTTTATATCCTCTCCGCCTTTGCCGTAAATTTCCCGAACCGCCTCAAAGCCTAAAGGAAACGGTTTTTGGGCATATATAAATTCATAAAGCAAATGCCATTGTTTTTCCTCGTCCCTTTCATTGAAAGCCTCTTTTGCGGTCTGCAAAAGTTTTTCATCATCGGGAGCGCTAAATAAATTTCGCGTAGGGCTAATTCTCGGTAATTTCTCCGCCCGACAGTCATGCTCTTCTTCATCTGCTTTTGCGGAAAGCAATTCAGAGAAACGTTCACATATACCGTCAAAAAGAAAGCTATCGGTAAACTTTCTTATAAAAGCCTCAGCGCAGCATTTATCGGCACTTTTAAGCCACCCCCACTTTTCCCCAAAGTCGGTTGCATTATACAAAAAGCTGTCAAGACTAAATCTTTCAGCCCTTGGGTGGGCAAGCATATAACCTCCCACATCATTGACTATCCGCACTCTGTAACTTTTGTCAAGCCTGCAAAGAGCTATACAGAGCCGATCAAACAAATCACTTGAAAAGTTTCGTGTAAACCGCTTGCCTGTGCGCTTTGCAAATTCTCGTATGTATAACTCATAAAAAAATCGGAGAATCATCTCGGAACACTCACTGTTATCGGGCATTGCCTTAACAATACAGCCCAGCACGTCAATCATCTGCACCGTATGCCAAGCACGATAAAAAGCCTTGCTTAATCTTTTCATAAGTATACGAGAAAAATATTCCGGCCGTCCCGTCAGCATTACCGCATCACAAAGATATGCTCCCCTGCTCCCCTCGTCCTGCATACTAAAGCAGGTGTTGGAGGTGCAGCACTCGACTATCACATTCGCATATTTCATTGGCTCGCCGCAGCAATTCAGAAACCGCAGCGCATTACCGTACCCGCCCGCAAGAAGCCGTTTAAATTCGCTCTTTTTTAAGTCTTTCAATAAAATCTCCTTACAGCTCAAATTGATCTGTTCTATATACCTTTAAACACCTTGCATAATGCTATGCAAGGTGCAGCGACCGTGACTTGCATTCGACTGCCGATTACACAGCGAAGTGCAAATCAATTTAATTCGTTGAAAATCTCCTTCAGCACATCCCCCTGCCATTACCAGAACTCAATTCCAAGGCTGTCGATAACAGAGAAAAACAGAAAAAAGATCACTATCCATACAACGCAGCCCGTACCCTTTTTCCTGCCGCCATCTACGGGAGGACGATCGCTTGCCGGCGTGCTCCGGTATGTACCGTCGGGCTGTGCTTGGTGTTCTTGGTGTGCAGGACGGTTTGCATAGGGTCTGCTGTAGCTTTCCTTTTCATGGGTATGCCTGCCGCCGTCAAATTCACGGTAACTATCGCAGTCTATATTGCTGCCCATGTAGGTGTTATCGGGATAGACCGCCGCTCCGCAATGGGAGCAGAAATCATCGTCACGGCTTAATCTATGGCATTCGGGACATACTCTCATAAACTTTATACCCCCTTCGGAAGCATTATTTTAAAGGTCGGAAGCAGCGCCGCATTATGCAGCGCCATTATATTTCATACCGTTTTCCGCAAATATACTTATGAAAAATATCCCGCCCCAAAAAAGTTATCGTATAATGGCGTTTGGCAATCAAAAGTTATCCCTCATATTCCACAATTCTCACGGTGTCCATAACCACCTGCGTCAAGGGCTTGTCGTTATCGCCGGTCTCTACACCGGAAATACTGCGGACAATGTCCATTCCCTCAAAAACCTGCCCGAATACGGTATAGCCGCCGTCAAGGTGGGGAGTGCCGCCCTTTTCACGGTACATCTCCCGGATATTTGCCGGGCAATTATAGCCTATCTGCTCAAAAAAGTTTTCAACATATTGGATATTGCCGTCCTCATCGTAATAACTGCCCGAATATATAAACCTCTCCGGACTGTTCACTATATAAAACTGACTGCCGTTGGTAGTAGGGCCTTCGGAATTGGCATAGGCAACAGCGCCGCTGAAATGATACAGTCCTTCGGGAATGCCGCCGTCAAACTTACCTCCCCATAGGCTGCTGCCGCCCTTGCCGTCGCCTCTGGGGTCGCCGCCCTGTATCATAAAATCGGGGATTATGCGGTGGAATATCAGCTCATCATAATAGTTCATTTCCGCCAGTCCCACGAAATTGTCCACACCTGCCTGCGCCGCCTCGGGGAACAGCTTTATTTTGATATCGCCGTAATCCCTCACGCTGATAACGGCGATCTTCTCGCCCTTTACGGGCGGGATAAAGTTAAGTATCTCCGCATCTTCAAGGAGGGCGGCGGTTGTTTCGCCCGAAACTGCACCGTTTTCCGAGGCAGGGGCTGTGCCCCCCTGTGCGCCGCTGTCTCCGCAAGCCGTAAAGAGCATTCCCGAGAATATAATCATTGTGAGCATTGCCGCAATTTTCGCAGCTGCGGCGGATTTTCTGTTCTTCATTTTTTTCAGACCTTTCAAAAATTATGTTGTTATTTCCGAAATTATGCCGGAGCATTAAAACATGCCCGACAAATCCCGTTAAGCATTTATTCGCAAAAAATTTACTTCCCGCTGTCACCCGTCACAGTAACTTTGAGCATATTCGTATTTCCCGCAACCCCGAGAGGGATACCCGCTGTAATTACCGTAACATCTCCCTTTTGCAGCAGTCCCGCTTTGGTGGCAGCTTCAATTGCGCCGTCCAGTAGCTCATCGGTATTGCTTTTCTCGTCCATCATAAGGGGAATAACTCCCCAGGAAAGATTCATCTGACGGCAGACAATGGGGCTGGGAGTGCAGCCGATTATGGGGCAGGCAGGACGGAATTTCGAGAGCATTTTCGCCGTATCGCCTGTCTTTGTAACGGTGACTATGGCCTTTGCGCCCAGGTCGTGGGCAGTGGTGCAGGCGGCGTGGGAAATGGCGTTGGTAATGCCGTTGCCCTTTTCCTGCTCACGGCTGCGCAGACGGCTCACATAGTTGATATCGTTCTCGGTGGTCTCGGCTATGAGCGCCATGGTGCGCACTGCCTCTACAGGGTGCTTGCCCGCAGCAGTCTCGCCGCTGAGCATTATGGCGGAAGTGCCGTCGTAAATAGCGTTGGCAACGTCGGTTATCTCCGCTCTTGTGGGTCTTACGTGAGTTATCATGCTTTCGAGCATTTGCGTAGCGGTAATTACCTGCTTGCCTGCATTGTAGCCCTTGCTGATAAGGCTTTTCTGAATGGCGGGAATCTGCTCAAAGGGTATCTCCACGCCCATATCGCCTCTTGCAACCATTATGCCGTCGGCAATTTCCAGTATCTCGTCAATGTTCCTTACGCCGTCCATATTCTCTATCTTGGCAATGATTCTCGGGGTGCTCCAGCCCAGACTTTTTATGAATTTTTTCAGATACGCCACATCCGCTGCACTGCGCACAAAGGACGCCGCAATAAAGTCAAAACCGATCTTCGCACCGAACTCCAGATCGTTCATATCTCTCTCGGAAAGATAGGGCATGGAAAGCTCCACTCCGGGGACGTTTATCCCCTTGTTAGTGCCTATCTCGCCTCCGTGAACCACACGGGTCTTTATCTCATTGCCCGAAACGGAAAGGACTTTAAGCTCCACAGCGCCGTCATTTATGAGTATCGCCGTACCCGCCTTAACGTCCCCGGGAAGCCCCTTAAAGGATATGGAGGCTATCTCACGGTCGCATATCCGCTCCTCGGTGGTAAGGGTGAATTCGTCTCCGTCCTGCAAGGTCACGGGACTTTGCTCGAATTTCCCCAACCGTATCTCCGGGCCTTTCGTGTCCAGCAGCGCCGCCACAGGCAGACCCAGTTCCTCACGCAGTGCGGATAACTGCCTGAATCTCCGCTCATGGTCGGCAAAATCCCCGTGGGAAAAATTGAACCGCGCCACATTCATTCCCGAAATCATAAGCTCCCGCAAAACTGCGTCATTGTCAGTGGCAGGGCCTAAGGTGCAGATTATTTTGGTCTTTCTCATAAACTTACATCTCCCTCAAAAATTCAAGCTGTATCAAAAATGTGCAGCAAGATTTATGCACACAGCAAAATATCCTTAAACAAAACCGTCATACATTAAGTATGTTATACCGCAAGGTCAAGAATATTCAGCGCAATAACAAAATAAAGCAGCGTGGAAAGGGCGTCCACCATGGTGGAAATAAGGGGTGCGGACATAATTGCGGGGTCAAGGTGTATCCTTTTTGCAAGCATAGGCAGAACGCCGCCCAGCAGCTTTGCCAGTATTACAGTAACAATAAGGGTAACGGAAACTATCAGCGCAATTTTCAGATTCTGATACATTATCATTATCCTTGCAAAGTTCACCACGGAAAGTATCACGCTGCATATGAGCGCAATGCGAATCTCCTTGAATATGACCCGGAAGAAATCCTTCGGGCGTATCTCCTCCATTGCCATGCCCTGGATTATCATAGCCGAGGCCTGCGAGCCGCAGTTTCCGCCTGTATCGGTCAGCATGGGCATAAACGCCACCAGCAGCGGCACAGCGGATATGAGGGACTCAAAATGAGTGGTTATGACACCCGTTATAGTCGCCGAGATCATCAGGATAAGCAGCCATACTATTCTGCTGCGGGCGTGCTTCCACACGCTGCGCTTGAAATAGCCCCCCTCGTCGTCGGGCACGACCGCGCTCATGCGGGCAAGGTCCTCCGCATTCTCTTCACGGATAACGTCCATTACATCGTCGAAAGTTATTATACCCACTATGCGCTTGTCGGCGTCGGTCACAGGCAGTGCGGCAAGGCCGTGCTTGCTGAGAAGATTCGCAGCCGACTCTCTGTCCTCCTGTACCTCAATGCTTATGACAGTGGTGTCCATTATATTTTTTATCTTTTCATCCTCGTCCGCAACTACCAGATCCAGCAGCGAGACAGTGCCCATAAGGCGGCGGTTGTCGGTAACATAGCAGGTATAAACCGTTTCCTTCACAATGCCTATTGCCCTTATCCGCTCCATGGCCTCTTTAACGCTGTCCTCACGGCGGAAATATACGAACTCTGTGGTCATTATCGACCCTGCGCTGTCCTCAGGATAGTTGAGCAGCTCATTTATCTGCCGCCGCTTGCCGGGGTCGGCATTTTTCAGTATACGTGAGACCACGTTTGCAGGCATTTCCTCGATAATGTCAACCGTATCGTCAAGGAAAAGCTCGTCCAGAACCGCTTTCAGCTCGCTGTCGGAAAAGGCGTTTATAAGTATCATCTGCAATGAACTGTCCATATAGGTGAATGCGTCCGCCGCCAGTTCCTTGGGCAGTACCCGGAAAATAAGAGTCAGCTCTTTTTCGCTTACATCGTCGTGCTCTTCTGAAAGCTCTGTCAGAAGTCCCGCAATATCCGCAGGCATCATCTCCTGCAAGGCAATTTTGAGCTGCGGGAATGCCCTGTGCTTTACCAGCACCACAGCTTCCATTTTTTCCATTTTAAAAACCTCCTTAATAGAGGCAAGAAATTCAGAGGCAAGAGGCAAGAATCCTGCATTTACTCTGTATTACTCACCGTCTGTGATGTGGAGGCGCAAACCGCTTTTACTCTGCCGCTGAGGGTGACGCAAAAATACGGACACCCAAATAGCGTGCAGAGCCTCTTCGCGGTATCGCGCCGCTGCCTGAGTTGTCCATAAGTTCACTTCCCTTTTTTAAAATCGGGTTTTCATAAAACCACATACTAATATTATACAATATTCCCGTCTTTCTGTCAAGCGCGGATAAATATTTTTTTAAATTTTCCAAAACAAAAGGCAAGATGAAAATTTCACCTTGCCCGAAAGCGCCGTAAAGCACTCTTTTTATGAAAAGCACAAACAATATAGATCAAAATATATGCTACTTCTTTTTCTTCTTAGGTGCAGGAAGTTCACTGTACATTGCGTTGAATAGTTTCGTTAAAAAATCCTTACTATCAACCTTCTCCACCAACAGCATTTCCTTTGCACCGTCATACGGCAATTCAAAAGGAGCATAAGGCATAAGTGACTTAGCAGATTTTGTGGGTTTAACGAGGAATCTGTTATCATAAATCCCACCTACTATTTTATCTTGGTAGTAAATAATATATTCGCCCATCATTGCCCTATAAGTGATGTCGTTTAATTCAGATAATTGTTCCAAAATAAAATTCAAATATTCTTTGTTTGCAGCCATCGTGTCACCGCCGAAAATTTCGATTTATCATTCATTCGTTATTAACAAAGCTTACCCTTTTCTCCGATTTTCATACCCGGGTCTGCCCCGTCCAGACCTTGCACGAGGTCTCCCTCCGGGGGCAGGCTTGCTTCGTCTGCCGCTGCCTCGCCTGCGGTCGTCCTCTATGCGCTCTCCCCTGCCCTCATAAGGCTTCACCGTTACACGCTGACCGTTGATCTTTACCCCGCTCATGGCGTCAAGCACGTGCTCCTTGTCCGCCTCGGGCACTTCAACGGTAGTGAAACGGTCGTAAATATCTATCTTCCCGAAAGACTTTCCGGGCATTCCCGTTGCCTCGACCAATGCCCCCAAAACAAAATTGGGCGCAAGGGAATTGGAACGGCCTGCGGAGATCTCCACCTTGACGGTTTTTCCCCGCCGTCCCCTCGAGCCTCTTTCGGCAGATACAGGTTCACGGCGTGAAAATCCCGTAATTTCGGGGATATTTTTTATTTCCTTTGAAAGTCGCATTCCAAGCAATGCAGCGGCAATGTCCTCCGCCTCCACTCCCGAAGCACAGAGCTTTTCTATCTGTTCCCTGAACGAAGCATATTTGCCGCTTTCTATGGCGGCGGCAAGCTTCTCGGTTACGCGCTCTGTCTTTCTTGCAATTATCTCTCCCCTGTCGGGCAGTTCCTCTCTGGGAATATCGGTCTTGATGAATTTGGAAATGTCCCGCAGCTCGTAAAACTGCTTCCTGCCGCTGATTATGCTGTATGCCCTGCCGCTTTTGCCCGCTCTGCCTGTTCGCCCTATCCGGTGAATGTAATACTCGTTGTCCTGGGGCAGGTCATAGTTAAAAACCATGTCCACTCCCTCAACGTCAATGCCTCTTGCGGCAACGTCGGTGGCGATAAGTATATTTATCCTGCCTGTTTTAAAGGCGGAAAGCACCTGGGTGCGGCTTGCCTGCTTCATATCCCCGTGCAGTCCCGCAGCCTTGTACCCTGCGGAAACAAGCGCCTCGGTAAGCTCGTCC
>CAMWIR010000032.1 GCA_947174365.1 uncultured Ruminococcus sp.
CCTTCCAACGGTGGTATGGCTCACCCCAATTGAGCCGAATAACAACGACACGGACGAAAATATTTAGGGAATAATAGATATTTGCGAAAAGGCGGGAGTGTACGGGATAATTTGCTTTTCCATGGGCGTCACTCTGCGGGAGGGAAGCCGTGAATATTTTTACAAAAAGCTGGATGAAAAATTCCCGGGGATAAAGGAAAAATATATTAAAAATTACGGCAATAATTATTATGTGGACAGTCCGAAAAATCCCGAGCTTATGCGGCTTTTTCATCAAAAATGCGAGAGGGCGGGAATTGCTCACGGCAATGATGAGATCTTCGAGTATTTATACAAATTTGAGGAAAAGGACGGGCAGATGAGCTTGTGGGAGATATAGGCGGTTTAAAATCGGATTCATTCTAACATGAAAATTTCTCACGTAAAGCAATTAGAATTTTATAACTCAAACCATCTCACGCACTTGGGCCGTTCACCCGTATCTGCAAATTCGCAAATACATTCCAGCGCCTTTTTTCTGTCAATTACATATTGCCTGTCCATTTCAATATCTCCGAAATGAACCGTTCCGTCCGCCGGATTTTCGTCATTCAAACAGGTCGCGAAATCATCGGCATTTCTAAAATAATGAACGTTAGCCTCATTGCCATTTATCATCAGGGAAATGCAGGGATATTCTTTTTCGTCCGTTATCCAGATCTCATTTTCATTATCTATGCGACCATTTTCCAATTCCTCAATGAATTCATGAATGCTTATTTCACGGTTATTAAAATTTGCACGGTATTTTGAATTCTCCATATTATTTATCCGTATTTTCCGTCTTTTGATCCCGTAGATTTTTGAGCCGAATTCAATTTCCAATTTATCCGGATTTTTTTCATCATACGGAATTGCAAATACCGCATGAGTGATACTATAAATTATCGGGCAGTATTTTTTCATTTCACCGATAAATTTTTCCTGAAATTTCACAAACTCCTGCCACTCAAGCTCATTCAAAATATCACCGGGATAATAGTAAAAATCAAATATTTCATTGTCAATATCGCCATATGCCATTATATACCCGAAATGCTCTATATGAAATCTATCCATAACTTTCCCTCCCGAAAATCAAAGCATATTGTCTATCGTTACGATTCTTTTGGAGATTCTGTAAACCTTTGATTTATAGCTTATAAGCAGGCATTCGGGATTATCCTCCGAATGCGGGATCGCAAATATTGTGTAAGTCACTCCGTAAACCTCGGGATCATATTTTTCAAGCTCGCCGATAATGATATTAAAAAACTCATCCATCGCCGCATGTCCGTATATATCATCAATTTCACGGGGAATACAGGGATAACAATATAAATCAAAGGTTTTGTTTTTCAGGTCTTCAAACAGCATTATTTCCGAAAAATTTTTAATATTTTGTATAGTTATACAACTTCCTCCCGAATTTAATTTGCCGATTTTTTTATGATTTTTTTCTTCATAATTTTCTGCATTATTTATCCGTATTTTCCGTCTTTTGATTTTGTAAATTTTTGAGCCGAAGTCAATTTCCAGTTTATCCGGATTTTTTTCATCATACGGAATTACAAATCCCGCAAGAGTGATACTGTAAATTATCGGGCAGTATTGTTTCATTTCACCGATAAATTTTTCCCGAAATTTTACAAGCTCCAAACCCTCAAGTTCACTCCGGATATCACCGGGATAAAAGTAAAAATCAAATATTTCATTGTCAATATCGCCGTATGCCATTATATACTCGAAATACTCTATATGAAATCTATCCATAACTTTCCCTCCCGAAAATCAAAGCATATTGTCTATTGTTACGATTCTTTTTGAGAGCCTGTAAACCTTTGATTCATAGCGTATGAGCAGGCATTCGGGATTATCTTCCGAATGCGGTATCGCAAAAATACAAACTCCTGCCCGATAAACCTCGGGATCATATTTTTCAAGCTCACCGATTATCATATTATAAAATTCTCCCACCGCCAAAGCGCCGTACTTATCATGAATATCACGGGGGTGACAGGGATAACAATATAAATCAAAGGTTTTGTTTTTCAGGTCGTCAAACAGCATTATATCCGAAAAATTTTTAATATTTTCTATAGTCATACAGCTTCCTCCCGAAATTTATCTGCCGATATTTTTTATAATTTTCTGCGCCCGTGAATTTTCAGGCTTTTCTGATAAATCAAATATGTTTCCCTGTATATCGTCTTTATTTTCTCCGATAATTCTTCTCCACTGCCTGTTTCGCAGACTTCGCTTTGTATAAAGGTTTTAAAGCTATAACATTCCTTTAAACGTGAAATTATTTTAAATATTTCCTCCGAATTTTTATCGATATTTCCGAGCATACCTTTGATCTCGATTCCAACAACCTCCGATAAATCATTATTATGCAGATAAATTTCCGCATCCGATTTAGATTTGTAAAAATTATCCTTGATTCTTTTTATCCCTCTTGACTCGCTTAATATCACGTGAATATCTTTCTCGGGAATTTCGGTATTGCCGGCGATTTTCCATAAGGAATTTTCACTTGATATTCTTGCCCCGTCGAAAACTATTGTAATATGAAAATCAAACATACCCATTTTTTGCACCGCTTCTCTTTATAATTTTTCTGCCGATATTTATATCATGCTTGTCGTCCGAACCAAGGAAAACATCAGCTCCGTAATCGCACAACAGCTTATACCCCAAATATTTATATTTGCAAATACAGCAGTAAATTGCTTCTGTTTCCTCTTTTGTCCTGCTGCCGTAAACTCTGTAAAAGGTATCAAAATAAATGGGGATATTATATTCCTCAAGCATTTGCTCTCGACCTTCGCTGCTGCGGTCGATTTCCAAAGAAAAACCGCATTCCGCCAGTATTTTTTCGGGAGTGGCAGGGACGGGAACTTTTATCAATTCATTCTCACCGTTCCAATGATCGGTTGAATTTCTTTTGACAGCGTAATGATAATTAAAATAATTATCCGCCTCACCGTCCCAAAAATATCTGTTTTCAAAAACCGAATAATAAGTATCAACGGGCTTAAAAGATTTGTAAAAACCAATGCCGCCGAACGCAAAAGGAATCTGCGGTAAGGGCAGTTTTATCACAAATTCAAGCCCGTTTTCCTCGCACCAATCCCAGGCTTTTGAAATGATCTTCATATATAATTCCCTTAAAAATGAACAGTAATAAGCTTTGCTATTTTCTTTATTTTTTAATTCCTCAAAGCTTGTATAAATACCGTCCGAAAATTCTTTCGCCATGATGTCCACATTTATCAGCCGGGGAATTTCAATAAAGCCCGAATCTGTATTTACGGGATTTTTTTCAATGCGGCCATTGATCTTGTCATAAAAATATCTTGCATTTTCCCCATTTGAACCGTATACCATAAACCGCCCCACATAAGCAGCGTCAATCTTTATTTTTCCCGCAAGCATATCTCTTAAAAGCTCTGCGTTTTCGGGCAGCCGCACGGTTTTCCCGTTGGAAAATCCGATCAGCTTTGCACTGACCGCATATTCCTCGGTATTTTCTCGCGACTTAAATCCAAGCTTGGAAATTTCCTTTAAATATTCAAGCAGATCTTTCTCGTTTTCCTCCCAAAAAATCTCTCGGGAATTGATTTTATATTCGCTGCAAAAGCTTTTTAAAATATCCTCTGCCGATAAAATTTCGTAAACGCTTTCCACGCAGTTCCCATTAAATATGTACAGATTTTCATCATATTTTACGCTCCTGTAAACCTCGCACCATGCAGGTACGTTCATACGGTACAGGTCGTCCGGATATCTATTTTTCATATTCGTTTAAGCCCTTTGATTTGAATTTCTTACGTCTTCCCAAAGCATTCCGTTCCAAACACTCTCATCCTCTCCGCTTTTCCCTCAATATCCAGATCATATCTGTGTCTGCCGTCATTCAAAGTCACACCGATAAGCTGTCCCGAATCATCGTAACAAAATTCAAAAATTGTCTCCCTGAAGCCATCGCAAACTACCGACTTTATCAGCTTGCCGCAGCTGTAAAAATACTCGGAGCAAATAAGATCGTATTTTCCGTCAATATCTTTGTCAATATATTTATTAACTGATATAAGCTCGCTGTTTTCATTGTATTTCAAAATGTAAAAGTGACTTAAACTAACTATTCCGTCATAATTCAGCTTGTAAAATAAATACACCCTGTCCCTCTCGAAATGTTCAATTATTACATCATAACATTCGTCATCATTTTCATTTGAAATAAATTTAATTTTTATTAGCTCATCCCCCTTGTACCAATATTCAAAATAAGTTTTTTTCGCAGGGATTTTTCTGACAAATCTACCGCGTCTTGAATGCCCGTCAATAAAAATATCCGTAAGATCGGGCTGATAATATCCCAGCTCATCTTTTGAACCCGTGAAATATTTTTTCTCCGTAACCTCCTCCCTGCACCTTTTATTTAAACTGCGATAGGCATTTTTGTACTTTGCATTTATTCCGTTTGTCACCTCGTTTACGAACATTTTTCACACCTCCTTAAGCTATTTTTTCAAGCCTCCGAATTTTCTCGCTGCATTTTTCCACTTCCTTTTTATTCCCGTTTTGAATAAAAAATCTTTTACAGCGTTTTAAACCGCAAATTAAATTTTTTCTGAATTCCTCTGTGGTGCATTCGATCGTTCCGAGCATATCCCCTGTCCCGAAATGATCGCTGTAACATTCCAAATATATCTTGCTGCCCTTTATGCAGCCTGTCATTTCATAGCTGCCGTCCATAAACATAAGCCGAATTGTTCCATTCGATCCGCACTTGCTCACCAGCTCTTCCGCCCACCAGTCAAGCACGGGAAAAATAAAATCCGTCCACTCCTCATAGGGAAAAACAAACCCGTCAGCGAATATACAAAAATCTCCGAATAAAGTGCCCGTCTTACCGTATTCCGGATTTTCATCAATAATTATTTTCATTTTTGCTGTTCCCCGATGGGGAACGTATTCCTCCCTTATGCACATTTTCATACATCAGATCAAGCACCGAAAAAGCCTCTTTTAAAGCTCTTCCAACCTTACCCTTTTTTATTTTGAATGAATTAACCGTACCGTTCGAATTTTTCTTATACAGCAAATATCCATAATAATTATCCTCAATATAAAATACCCTGTAACGCCCGATGCCGCCGCAAATATTCACGGAAATATCATACCGCCCCGGGCAGCCCTCAAAGTCCTCCGAATTATAAATATTATCATAAAGCTCATTAAATATTTCCGTAAAATTTCCTCTTATTTCCTCCGCATATTTTCTGTCATTATCCTGGCTGAACCATATCATGCTCATATACACATCATTCAGATAAACCGTTTCATTCTCCCCAAGCTTTTCTGAATTTATCCAATAAGAAAATTCTCCCTCAAGAAGCGGGGAATGATCTTCATACAGAGTAATTTCCACTGCAAAGTTTTTTGTGTTTCCTATTATCAATTCATCTTCACTCCTCCGAAAATTTCCAAAAATATCCTTGATTTTATTATACTCCTATCCCCCGGCACTGTCAAGACTTTGACATCTTATTTTTCGGTATATTCCTAAATTCACACCGTAATTGTCTCTCCCTCAAATAGAATAGTGTGGAAACCGTTTAAACAGGCGGTTTCCACGTTTTCCTTTAACTGCAAAAATTTCCTGTCAATAAGAGTTTTATATATAAAAAACATTCTTAAAAACATTACAAAAGATCGTCGTTATTTTATCTATTATCGGAGCTATTATGCCGTTCAAGCTCTTTAAGCTTTTTATTTATCCTTTTTACTTCATTCCTGTTAAACAAATAAAAGCAAAACCAGATCGCCATAAAAATCCCGCATGAGAATAAAAACTGCAAAACCGTAATTATTTTTCTGTCGGGATAAAAGGGAATCCAGCCCAAATGAATTGCCACGGGATAAAAAACGCTCATACCGACGCAAAAATGTATTATTGTTTTCCGGAAATAAGAGGGACGGTCAAACTGATAAACGACAGCCGTGCCGCCGCAGGCAATACCCACAAGCATAGCGCCTACAGACTGCCTTGTAAAATCCTTGAATATCGGCATCAACAAATCTTCTCCGCCCCCGACAGAGTAGGCCAAACACATGATAACAAAAGAAGTACAGCCTATTGAAATACCGTATAAAATATATTTGACCGCTAATTTAAGCATATGCTTCACTATAATCCCAGCCTTTCTTTGAAGCCTTTGCGAAAGCTTCTTGAAATATAATCGGTAATGCCGTTTTTCATTACCAGTTCCATTGTTCCGTTGAAGCTTGCCTCAACATGGTCTATCTGACTTATATTGACGATCGCCGATTTTGAAATGCGTACAAAGCCAATATCAAGTATGCTTTCCAGCTCATACAGAGGCTTACCCAGTACGTATCTGTTTTTCGGTTTGTCATAGCAGACTATCTCTCTGCCCTCGGTACGCACTATGGATATATCCTCCGGTTTTATAAAATATGTTTTTCTGTCCCTGACAGCTGTCAGCATGTCTGCTGTCAATACGGTAGAATCTGCATTTTCCTTTTCCAGCATGGAAATTATCTCCGCTATCGTTTCGGTAATTTTGTTTATATAAAGAACGGCATATGGTTCTTTATAATCCGGGCTGATATTACATTCAACCTTCATAGATACGCCTCCTTCCCCAGAAACTGCTGATTAAAGGTTTTCTCCCTGCCTACGGCGGGGAGAAAATCTCGCCAAATCGCCATTAACGAACGACATATTTTTGAGGAAATGCTTTAATCAGTGCTTCCTTAAATAATTATAACATAAAAAAATAAAAATTTCATGCATTTTGGACATGAAATTCGACCTTTTATACATAAAAGCCTGCCATTGGCCTGAAACCTATTGTTTTGCTCCGAAATATGCTGTAAAATGAAAACATAATAAAAACAGGAGGTAACACTTATGTCACAGGAAATTGTACAGGTAAAAAACCTAAATCTGGCGTATAAAAACCTGCACGCAGTTCAGAATGTTTCGTTTTCCGTAAAATCGGGAGAGATCGTGGCTGTTATCGGACAAAACGGCTCCGGAAAAACTTCTTCGGTAGAGTGCATAGAGGGTCTGAGAAAGCCGTCCGGCGGCTCTGTCAGCGTCTTTGGAAAAGACCCATGGACATGCCGCAGCGAGGTGTATAAGGAAATGGGCATTCAGCTTCAGGAGGCGGAATACCCCTCGAAAATCAGAGTAGAAGAACTATGCAGATTATTTGCAAGCTTTTACGAAAGACCCGCCGATTGGAATTTGCTGCTGACGCAAATGGGTCTTGACGAAAAAAGAAAGCGTCCGATCTGTAAGCTGTCCGGAGGAGAAAAGCAGCGGTTATCTATTATACTTTCCCTTATGGGACGTCCGAAGCTTTTGGTGCTGGACGAACTCACTACGGGACTTGACCCCGAGGTAAGACAAAATATGTGGGTCAGCTTTGAAAATATACGAAAGGGCGGCACAGCTATAATTATGGTTTCTCACTATCTGGATGAGGTAGAAGCTCTTGCAGACAGAATTCTTTATTTGGAAAAAGGAAAACAGCTATTCTTCGGAACACAAAAAGAATTTCGCGAATATGTAAAAAATCGCGTTCCACAAGAAAGCTTCTCGGAAAATGTCTCGCTTGAAAAGCTATATTTAATGATCGCACCCAAAACAACCGGACTTACAATGGAGGGAATTTTATGAAAAGATTTGCTGTTATTCTCAAAACGGAAATGCTGTTATTTTTACGGGATTTTTTCGGTTTTTTCTTTACGCTTGTGTTTCCTGTAATGATGCTTCTTTTATTTGGCGGTATTTACGGAAACGAACCTGTTTACGACGGAGCGGACATGGGAATGATGGATATTTCCGTCCCGGCATATTCTGTCATGATAATGGGAGTAACGGGTCTTATGGCCTTACCCTTAACATTATCGGGTTATAAAGAGAAGAAGATTTACAAAAGATTTGACGCTACTCCTGTGGGAAAGAAAAGCATTATAACAGCGCAGGTTTTTGTCAATCTTATCATGACGCTGATAGGGATTTCAATTTTGCTTATCGTCGGAATGCTTGTTTATCATATACAGATCAAAGGCGATATTTTCGGAGTTTTCACGGGAATTTTATTTTCCGCAGCAGCTATGTTTTCTATGGGATTTCTTTTCACGGCTGTAGGACGTGATCTGAAAAGCACGTCCGTGCTTTGCTATCCTTTTTATTTTGTAATGATGTTCCTGTCCGGCGCAACAATGCCCGATATGCTGTTTCCCGATACAATAAAAAAGATCTCGGATCTTTTGCCTATGACCTATGCAGTCGATCTTATGCAGGGCATTTTTTCGGGAGACAGTCTTAGTCTGCATGGAAAGGAGCTTATTATTCTGGGCTCGCTTACAGCCGTATTTACCGTTACCGGCACCTTTTTGTACAAAAACAAAGATTGGACTTAAAATGTATTTTTATCTTCGCAAAAACGTCTGCTCTCAGTTTATTAAATTTGATTTTATTTTATCTAAGTTTATGGCTGCTTGGGGTGTTACTGTATGATGAAGTGACAATTGTCGGCGGAAAATCACAAAAAAAATTTTTTAGTTGACAAATTCTTCCCAATATGGTATAATATTGTCATATATTAAATTGTGCAATTGAAAGGATTGATCGACAATGAGTACAAATTCCCCCGAGTGGATCAAAAAGTCCGCTGTTTATCACATTTATCCCTTGGGCTTCTGCGGCTGCGAAAGAACAAGAGCAGAGCTTGCCGGTGAGCCTGTAAACAGGATAAAGAAAATTTCTGAATGGATACCCCACCTTAAATCCATGCACATAAATGCGGTTTATCTGGGACCCATATTCGAGTCGGCAGCCCACGGCTACGATACCTCGGACTATAAAAAGATCGACGGCAGACTGGGCACTAACGAGGACTTTTCACAGGTGTGCAGGGCTCTCCATGAACACGGCATAAGAGTAATCCTTGACGGCGTTTTCAACCACGTTGGCAGGGAGCATTTCGCATTCAAGGACGTTTGCGCAAACCGCAATAATTCCAAATACTGCGGCTGGTTCTGTGGTCTCAATTTCGGCGGGAATTCCCCCTATAACGACGGCTTCTGGTATGAGGGCTGGAACAACTGCTACGACCTTGTAAAGCTCAACCTCAGAAATAACGAGGTCGTGGAATATCTGCTGGACGCCGTTAAAATGTGGATAGACGAGTGGGATATCGACGGCATTCGCTTTGACGCTGCAGACTGTCTGGATAACGATTTTATAAAACGCATACATTCCTTTACCCGCTCATTAAAGCCCGATTTCTGGCTTATGGGCGAGATAATCCACGGGGATTACAGGCGCTGGGCAAATCCCGAAATGTTTGACTGCGTAACCAATTACCAGTGCTACAAGGGAATATATTCCTCCCACAACGACCGCAATTATTTCGAGATCGCCCATTCTATCGAGTATCAGCTGGGGCAGTACGGAAATATTTATATGTACAACTTTGTGGATAACCACGACGTTGCAAGGCTGGCAAGCGTGCTGAGCGATTATGACCGCATTTACTGCTGCTATACCATGCTCTATACCATGTACGGCGTGCCGTCTATCTACTACGGCAGCGAATTCGGCATAAAGGGTGCAAAGGGCAGAGGGGCTGACGCAGACGTTGCCATAAGGCCATGCCTTGAACTGGACGACATTCCCGGCAGGGATGATATGCTGCTGTCTCACATCAGCGCATTGGGCGCTATACGCAGCGAGATCCCCGCTATCCAGTCGGGCGAGTACAAAAAGATCGACCTTAAAAATCAGACCTTCCTTTATCAGCGAGAGCTGAACAGTCAGGTTGTATACATCGCCCTTAACATATCCGACGGAGACTACACATTTAATTTTGACTGCAAATATCCCGAGCTTGCCGACCGCCTTACAGGCAGGCATTTTTCCGTAAACGGCGGCAGGGCAAGCGTTACAGTTCCCAAAAATCATTCCATGATATTGGTGGATTCCGCTCTTGCGGCAAAGCCCGCAGATAACACGGAAAAGGCGGCTGAAAATATTTCGGCAGCATCCGCATCCCCTGCTGCAACAGCTGCTCCCGCTGCTCCCGAAAAAATTCCCGAGCCTGCACCCGCAGTAGCGCCCGCACCCAAAGCACCCGAGCCTCCCAAGGGCACGCCCTCCGCAGGTATCCCCGAGGGACGGAAGATAGTCATCGGCGGACGTTACCGTCATTTCAAGGGCGGCGAATACGTGGTGCTGAATGTTGCTCACGACCACGAAAATTACGAAGAGCAGGTGGTTTATATGCAGACCACCGATAAGCCGAGGGTTTGGGTACGTCCCCTGAAAATGTTCCTGGAGGACGTAAACGACCACGGAAACATCAAGCCCAGGTTCGAATTTATAGGAAATATGGAGTAAATATTTTAAGCAGCAGGCAAGGGCATGGTATTTTACAGTAAACGACATTGAAATTGCAGCATTCAGCTCTTGCAAAAATCATATTAAGCAAGGTTTCATCGTCAATTTTTTTTAATGTCGTTTACTTTAAAAGAAACGCCGGTTAAATCATTTTTAAGCTTTTAAAGTTTTAAAAAAGTTAATCGGCATTTCCTTTGTTTTACAGAGCCTAAAGGACAACTGTACTATTTAATTAAGAAACTGCTGATTAAAGGTTTTCTCCCCGAGGTCACAAATGACCATGGCGGTGGAGAAAACCTCGCCAAATCGCCATTTAACAAACGGCAAATTTTTAAGGAAAAGCTTTAATCAGTGCTTCCTTACGATAAATAAAAATAATATTTATTTTGACGGGAGGAAATGAAAATGTCAAAATACATCAGAGCGTCAGCCACGTTATCCGTGTTTGCCGAAAATGATTTTCTTAACGCATTTTGCGTTCGGTGTGTTTGTTATGCAATGGGCAGAAAAGATTTCGTAAACGATCACCCTCAGAGCTTCTTTGAAGTAAGAGGGGAAAATTACTGATCGCAGACAAGGGGGTGATGGAATATGAAGATCGATCGCCTTATCGGTATACTTTCAATTCTTTTGCAAAGAGAGCGTATAACAGCTTCTGAACTGGCAGAGGAATTTGAGGTGGCAAGACGTACCATTGACAGAGATGTGGAGGATCTGAACAGAGCGGGTATTCCCGTAGCAGCCCAAAGGGGCAAGGGCGGCGGGCTTTACATAATGGACGGATATACCCTTGACAAAACCCTTTTGAACCGCACGGATATGCTGGCAATTTTAACGGGACTGAAAAGTCTTGACAGCGTTGAGGGCACCAATAAATACCGACAGCTCATGAATAAGCTTTCCTCGGACGGAGGAAAAGAAACCGACAGTATGATTATTGACCTTTCTATGTGGAGCAAGGACGCAATAGCCCCGAAAATTGAGCTTATTCGCACCGCCATTGAAAAGAGCGAAACAATATGCTTTGAGTATATTTCTCCCGAAGGCACAACACTGAGGGAGATAGAGCCATACCGCATTATCTATCAGTGGTCAAGCTGGTATGTGTGGGGCTGGTGCAAGACCCGTGAGAACTATCGTATGTTCCGTCTTTCGAGAATCGTTGACGCCAAGCCGACCGGAAATGTTTTCGAGAGCAGGACAATTCCCGAATACAGCTGTGACAAGCTGCGGCACACTAAAGGCGGGCTTTCGGTGACGGTTCGCTTTGACAAATCGGTAAAATGGCGGCTGGCGGACGATTTCGGAGCGGAGAACATCACCGAAAGCCGTGACGAACTGATTCACACCTTTAATTGGTCGGACACATCGTCGCTGTTCTCCTATATACTTACCTTCGGCGATAAAGCGGAAATAATATCGCCAAAAAAGCTGAGACAGGAATTTGTCTGTTTTGCCGAAAAAATTCTGAAAATATACAAATAAAATTCAACGGAGCAGGGTAATCTCTGCTCCTTTTTTGCGGCTATCTATTGTACATAATTCTAACGGAGATCAGTATTAAAAATTAAAACAGCCGCTTTCAGACTCTTTATGTCTTTATAATATTTTCCATTCCGGGAGGCATAATATATAACAGAACCTTCTTTACGAAAGGCCTGATCGTATGAAGAAAAAATATATCCTCCCCGGTCTGATAATTTTCACGGGACTTGCACTGATATTCCGCCCGACCCTTATTACAGGGATACTTGACACCCTTTGGTGCGCCGCCCTGCCCGTTTTCACGGGGATAATCATCACTGCCGTTATGAACCCCGCCGTAAATGCTGTTGAAGATTTTTTCGGGAAGCTGCAGCGGCAGGGAAATTCCACGAAAAAATGGTGCAGACCCGCCGCAATAACCGTTGCTTACCTGCTTGCCGCAGCTGTCATTGCCGCCGTTATCAGCATAATAATCCCCCGCCTCGCCGACAGTATCCGCCTTTTCATCAACAGCTTTGACGGATATTACAGTCTTTTTCGTGAACGGGCGGACAAAATTATCGGCAGCAAAGGGGTCATAAACCTCTTTGACAGGATCGCCAAAACCGTTTCCGAAGAGTTCCCGGAAATGCTCAGCCGAACCTTTACCGCCACTGCGGGATTTATCAAGGCAGCGGGCAATTTTATTGTGGGGGCGGTGCTCTCGGTCTACATCTTAGCGGAAAAACAGGTGATAATGGAGTTTCTCGGCGGAGCGGCGGCGGCCGTAATAAGCGAAAAACATCTTAAAAAGCTGTCCCACTGCCTGCGGGTCATATACGATTCGCTCACCAATTTCATCAGCGGACAGATCACCGAAGCGGTAGTGCTGGGGACTCTCTGCTTTGCGGGAATGGTACTGCTGCGGTTTGAGTATCCCCTGCTAATCAGCGTAATTATAGGCGTTACCGCTCTCGTGCCCGTGGTAGGGGCGTTTGCGGGGGCGATACCGTCAGTGTTTGTGCTCTTTCTCGTCAAGCCCTCATCGGCGCTGTGGTTTGTCATATTCATAATAATTTTGCAGCAGCTGGAGAATAACCTCATCTATCCTAAAATCGTAGGCAAAAGCGTGGGTCTGCCTCCGCTTCTTATTCTGATCGCAATAATCGTAGGTGCGGAACTGGGCGGCGTTTCGGGAATAATGCTGGGCATTCCCCTGCTTTCCGCAGCCTACACTCTTGCACGGGAGAAGCTGCTGGAAACAAGGAGAGGCAATTAATGCAGGTCTCTTGCTGCAAAACCCATATATAACGGTTTCTTGTCCATAATTCCAACGAAGATCGGTATAAAAACCTTGCGGAAATCTTTTTGGGATTTGCCGGAATTACAATGCTGAAAAAAATGTTCCCGGACGTCAAACGGTTTACACCCTTTGACGCCCGGGACATTAATTTTCTCTCATAGGCCTTTGCCTGCATACGGAATTCTGAAATTTATGACCTCTATCCTCCGTCAGCTAAGCTCAAACATTCCCGTATAAAGCTGATAATACTTACCCTTTTGTGCAATGAGGTCGTCATGGCTGCCCCGCTCGATTATCCTGCCGTTTTCCAGCACCATAATGGCGTTGGAGTTGCGGACGGTGGAAAGACGGTGGGCGATAACGAACACTGTTCTGCCCTCCATAAGCCTATCCATGCCCTTTTCGATAAGAGCCTCGGTGCGGGTGTCTATTGACGAGGTCGCCTCGTCAAGAATAAGCACGGGCGGATCTGCCACTGCGGCTCTGGCAATTGCCAGCAGCTGCCGCTGACCTTGGGAAAGGTTTGCGCCGTCGGAGGTAAGCATGGTGTCGTACCCCTCGGGAAGATGACGGATAAAGCTGTCGGCGTTGGCAAGCTTTGCAGCCTTTTCCACGTCCTCGTCGGTGGCGTCCAGCTTTCCGTAGCGGATATTGTCACGAACTGTGCCTGTGAAAAGGTGGGTGTCCTGGAGAACCATTGACAGCGAGCGTCTGAGATCGTCCTTCTTGATCTTGTTGATGTTAATGCCGTCATAGCGTATCTTGCCGTCGGGCACGTCATAGAAACGGTTGATAAGGTTCGTTATGGTGGTTTTGCCCGCTCCCGTAGAGCCTACAAAGGCGATCTTCTGCCCTGCCTTTGCGTAAAGGGAAATGCCGTTAAGAACGGTCTTATTTTCCTCATAGCCGAAGTAAACGTCGTCAAATTCCACACGTCCCTCGACCTTGGTGTAGGTGACTGTGCCGTCAGCTTTGTGGGGGTGCTTCCATGCCCAGAGGCCTGTGCGGCGATCGGCCTCAGTAAGAGTGCCGTCGGGATTTTCAAGGACGTTCACGAGGGTAACATATCCGTCATCCACCTCGGGGGCTTCATCTATCAGCCCGAAAATCCTTTCAGCGCCCGCAAGAGCGGAAAGCACCGAGTTGAACTGCTGGGAAACCTGCGCTATGGGCATGGAGAAATTCCTTGTGTACGTAAGGAATGCGACCAGTGTGCCCACGGTAAGAACGCCGCTGAAGGTATGCACGCCGTTTATTACGAGAATGCCTCCCACAACTGCGGTTATCGCATACTGCACATGGCAGAGGTTGTTATTGATAGGTCCAAGAACATTGGCAAAGGAGTTGGCGCTGGTGGCTGCGGCGCAAAGGGCGTCGTTAAGTTCCTTGAACTCCGCCTTGGATTTATCCTCGTGGACAAATACCTTTACAACCTTTTGTCCGTCGATCATTTCCTCAATGTAGCCGTTGACCTTACCCAAAGCCGTTTGCTGCTCCTTGAAGAACTTACCGCTGCGGGAGCCTATAAACGCTGTAACAATGAGCATAACAAAAAGCATTCCGATCACCACAAGGGTAAGCTGCCAGCTGTTGTACACCATCATCACAAACACGCTCACTACGGTTATAGCCGAGGAGATAAAGCTTGTAATGGTGTTGGACATCATTTCTCTTATGGTGTCAATATCGTTGGTGTAGCGGCTCATAAGGTCGCCGTGGGTATGGGTGTCAAAATATTTTATGGGGAGAGTTTCCATGTGCTCAAAAAGATCTTTTCTGATCTCAAAAAGGGTCTTTGTGGAAACGTTCAGCATTATCCGCTGATAGCCGAATGTGAAAAGGGCAGCCATTACATAGATAGACAGCATTACCCCCAAGGTCATTACAAAGCCTTTGAACAGCCCTGCGGCCGCCTCATCGGTAAGGGGATTTTCTGCCCGGCCTGCGGGACTTAACGGAGTAAGGTAGTTGTCAATGACCACCTGCAAAATCTGAGTTCCCGCAACGCTTGCAAGGGTGCTGAATATGATGAAGAACACCACAAGCACCAGCAGCGCCTTGAATTCGCCGATGTATTTAAAAAGCCGCTTTATAGTAGCCTTTGTGTTTTTGGGCTTCTGGAAAGGCCCTTTTTGTCTGTGCGGAGGCATTATTCTTCAGCTCCTTTCTGCTGTGAGAGATAGACATCACGGTAAATTTCATTGTTTTTGATGAGATTTTCATGAGTGTCAAAGGCGTCAACAGCGCCGTCGTTCATAACGATTATCCTGTCGGCGTCCTGCACCGAGGAAATTCTCTGGGCTATGATTATTGTGGTGGTGTCCGCCAGCTCCTTGCGGAAAGCTTCACGTATCTTTGCGTCGGTAGCGGTGTCCACTGCGGAGGTGGAGTCGTCCAGAATAACTATCTTGGGCTTTTTAAGCAGCGCCCTTGCTATGCAAAGCCTTTGCTTCTGCCCGCCAGAAACGTTTACGCCTCCCTGCCCGAGATCGGTATCGTAGCCGTCGGGGAAGCTCATTACAAAATCGTGAGCCTGCGCCTGACGACAGGCTGCCTCGATCTGCTCGTCTGTGGCGTTTTCATCGCCCCAGCGGAGATTGTCACGGATAGTTCCCGAGAAAAGCACGTTCTTTTGCAGCACCATGGCGACTTCATTGCGCAGGTTATCTAGCTTATATTCCCGCACATCATGTCCGCCAACGGTGATCTTGCCCTCGGTAACGTCATAAAATCTCGGGATAAGCTGAACAAGGGTAGTTTTTGAAGAGCCTGTGCCGCCGATAATTCCGATAGTCTCTCCCGATTTTATTTTCAGATCGATATTTTTCAGAGTGGAGTTTTCCGCTTCCTTGGAATAGCTGAAGGTCACGTGGTCGAACACAATGCTGCCGTCGGCGGGGGTGAGCTCTTCGGAGCATTCCTCATCGCCTATATCGGGGACTTCATCGAATATTTCCACAATTCTGTGCATGGAAGCCATGGAAATGGTGGTCATTACAAAGATCATGGAAAGCATCATCAGGGACATAAGTATCTGTGTCACATATGTGATAAAGCTGGAAAGCTTGCCTATTTCAAAGGTGCCGCCGATTACCATGCTGCCGCCGAAGTAAAGCACTGCCACAATGCAGGAGTAAACCACAAACTGCATAACGGGCATATTCATGATAACGATCTTCTCCGCCTTTACCTGGGCTGTACGCACATCATCGGCGGAGGCAACAAACTTTTCACCCTCGAATTTTTCACGGACAAATGCCTTTACGACCCTTATGCCTATAAGGTTTTCCTGCACAATGGAATTGAGCTTGTCGTATTTCCCGAGCATTTTCTCAAACAGCGGAAACGCCTTTGTAACAATAAGCCCCAGCGTTATTCCTAGCACGGGGATAGCCACAAGGAACACCAATGCAAGGCTGCTGTTTATTTTTATTGCCATAATAAGGGCGAAGATAAGCATAAACGGCGAACGCACCGCCATGCGTATTATCATCATAAAGGTGTTCTGAACGTTGTTAACGTCGGTGGTAAGGCGGGTCACAAGGGAGGCTGTAGAAAACCTGTCCACATTTGCAAAGGAAAAATCCTGCACCTTGTCAAAGAGCTTTTTGCGGACATTCTTGGCAAAGCCCATTCCTGCCAGAGCCGCAAACCTGCCTCCCAGCGCTCCGCACAGCAGTGAGAAAAGCGCCATACACGCCATAAGCGCGCCCATTCTAACGGTGTAGTTTATGTCGGAATTTTTTATCCCCACGTCAAGGATCTGTGCCATGACCAGTGGGATAGTTACCTCCATAAGTACCTCGCCGATCATGATTATGGGTGTGAGTATGGCGTATTTCTTATACTCGCCCACACATGACAGCAGTTTTTTTATCATTGTATCCTGCTCCTTTCCGGATATTTATTTTAATGCTTATCGCCTGATGTACTGATAATTCTGCTCAAGGTTTCCTATGGCAAGCTTTATCAGGCGCATAAATTCCGCCCTTTCCGCCTCGCTCAAGCCCCTTGAAATAAGCTCTTCAATATTTTCTATATTCTGCGCAAGAGTTTTGTCAAATTCCCTGCCCCTTGCCGTAAGGACAACACGCTTGAGCCTGCCGTCGGCGGGATCGCCGAAGCGCTCAATATATCCGCCCCGCTCCAAGTGGGAAAGAATGCTTGCGGCGGAGGACCGCCTAATGCCGAAATCCCTTTCGATATCCCGCTGAAAAACTTCCTCTCCCAGCTTCTCACGGTGGGAAATATAGCCTATAAGTCTGCACTGCTCCCCCGTAACACCGGAACCGCACCGTGACAGCTCCGTATTGCAGGCGGTGCGAATAAGTCTGGACAGATGATTTATGTACCGTCCGAAATGCTCATGCTCTTCAAGATCATCGCAGCTGTTCAAATGATCACCCCCTGTGACAAAGTGCCATTGCAAACACTTTTGCAGCAAAAACTTTTGCAGCAAAACTATTTTGCAGCCGAGAATGGCAACCCGGCTTCTTGCCTCCTGCCTATGAATTCTTGCTTCCGGTTGGTTAGCAATCTAACAAATTATATTATAACTCTATATTATTCCATATTCATCAACAATTTATGAATATTTTTACATTTCATCAAAATTTCACATTGGAGAGGGCTGAGGTTTTTTATATAGCCCTAAGCGTAGTTCGGAGCATTCATAGAAGTGATTTTCGTAATACATTTTATTGCGCAGGCAGTCAATTTTATGTATAGTGCATTTATAATAAATTAAGTTTTATTGCTTTGTGCAAAACAGAGATTTTTAAGCTGTGGTTATTAATTTGTATAAAGCTATTTACAAGTGCATTAAAAAATGCTATGATATTTATAGCCCGTAACCTCACACATTCCCCGCACAATAATCTCATCTCCAAAATAAAACAGTCCCCGAAAAATCGGGGACTGTCCAAAATATAAAAAGCTCAAAAACTCTTACATTCTGCCTCTTGCTTCTTGCCTCCGGCAGCTTATCCCTCTGCCGTTTCCAGCTTGAAGGTTATCTCAAACTCGCTTTCCTCGTTGGTGATAGTGCGGCGGTATACTGTAGCAGTGACAACATCTCCTGCCTTGTGGGTGGTTTGAAATTCTATGAGCGCCTCATCAGTGGTCATGGAAATGCCGTCCATTTCGGTGATGATGTCGTCGACCTGTAGAACCGTGTTGGATATGTCGCAGTCCTCGCTTATTTCGCTTATAAGCATACCCGGGCGCACGCCGAGAACCTGTGCTGTATCATAGTCTATCATACGATACAATACGCCTACACGGGGCTTCCAGGTAACATATCCGTTTTCGATAATGTCCTCGCAGATAGGCACGGCAAAGTCCATGGCAATGGCAAAGCCGATATTTTCGTCATTATCGGTGACGGATTTGCTGGTGGGGATTCCAACAACCTGACCGTACATATTCACCAGCGCTCCGCCGGAAATGCCTGTGTTGAAGGCTGCGTCGGTCTGAATGCACCTGATGGGGTAATCGGAATAGCTCTGTATCTCACGGTTCACGTAGGAAACATAGCCTACGGTAAGGGTATTTTCATAGCCTCCGGAATTACCAATGGCCACGACCTGCTCTCCCTGCATAAGCTCATCGCTGCTGCCAAGCTCGGCGGGGGTGAGACCGTCGGCATGTATCTGGATTATTGCAAGGTCATACCAAGGCTCATAGCCGATAATTTCCGCCTCGAACTCCCTTTCGTCATAGGTAACGGCTTTTATGCGGGAAAGTCCCTCTACCATATGGGCGTTTGTAACGATAAATCCGTCCTCGGAAAGAATAACGCCCGTGGCTGCGGAATAGGGGGTAAGGGTGGTGGTGGTGTAGCCGTAGAGGGTGACTATGGAGGGGGTGATGTGCTTTGCCACGCCCACGGTGGTATACAGTCCTTTTTCAATATCCTGATAGTCGCTTTCGTCATCGGAGGGCTTGGACTGGACGTTTATGTTCACGGTAACACCCGTGCCGCTGCTTGCCTTATCCTTTTTTCCGCTTTCATGCTCGGACAGAGCCTTGTCTATGCCCGACGATACACTGTCGGGGGCTTTGTCACCGTTGTTTTTATGATTCACTGCCAAAAGAATCATCAGCCCTGCCAGCATTGCCGCAATCAGCAGAACAACAGTAATAATCAGTGCCTTTGAGGGCTTTTTAACTGCCGCTTCATCTGCGGCGGGAGCCGTTGGGGCAGCGGGAATCCCGGGGGTTTTCGGGGGATTGTAATAAGGAGCGCTGTATGCTCCGTTATACTGTGCGTTGTACGGTGTATAGCCGTAATTATACATGGGAGCGCCATTTGCATACGGACCTGTATATTGTCCGCCATATTGATTTGCATTCCGATCGGGATATTGCTGGGCATACTGACCGTTATACTGTCCGCCGAAGCCGCCTTGCGCATTATTCATGGGCTGAGGATACGGCTGACTGTTACCGAATGCAGCATTGCCGTACTGTCCTGCGGAATAGGATGGCTGCTCGGAATAATAAGCGGCTGCGCTGTGCGGCGCTTGCCCCGGAACAAAGCTCTGCTCGCTAAAAACTCCGCTCTGTTCCGCCTGCGGAGAGCTTTGGGAAAGTCCGTTTGGTTCGGAAGGATCGGAAACTGGGGCAGGTTCTTCCGATAATGCTTCGGTTACTTCGGATGATGTGTCTGCCGCGGCTTCCGGGATCGCATTTTCCGAGTTATCGGGAGCATCCGTCAACACCTTTGACTCATGTGCGGTTTCCTCCTTGGAGGCATTTTCTTCCTTGGAGACCATTGCCTCTGTTTCGGAAACTGTTTCTTCGCCGGAAGCTGTGTTTGAAGTTACTTCGTTTTCCTTAAAATCATTCATAAAATATTCACCTTTCGGGTATGTCTCCCAAGAGAATCGCTGTTAAAAAAGGGAAAAGCTCTAAGCTTTCCCCTATAAGATATTTGTTTCAAGTTGAGCCATATGCAGGCTCGGAGGGGCAGAAAGCCTGCTGCAAGAAGATCAAAGGCAGGATACAGGAAATCATGACCTCCCAAACTGTGACTTTCAATTGTATAACCCAATGACCCCTTTAATTTTCCCGCCTTGCAGGAGCACTGCCTATGGGCAGAGTAAACTCAAATTCGGTGTATTCCCCGGGCTTGCTGCGAACCGTTACCGTACCGCCGTGAAGCTTTATTATAGAGCGAACTATGGAAAGCCCCAGCCCAACGCCCGTTTTATCCTTGCCCCGCGATTCGTCGGTTTTGTAGAAGCGGTCGAACACACGGTGTATCTCGTTTTTCCGGAGGCCCTCGCCGCTGTTGCGGACTGTAACTGTGACAAATCCCTCGGAACAGCCGAAGCTGTAAGAGATAAAGCCCTCTTTATTTACGAATTTAACGGCGTTTTCCGTAAGGTTATAGATGACCTGCTGGGTGAGGTCCATATCCGCATTGACATAAAAACGGTCGGCATCAAGACCCTGTATATCTATGCCCTTATCCTCGATCCGCTTTTCAAAAAGAAGAACGGTTTTTATCGTAAGGGCTGTCAGGTCAAAATCCTCCGTCTGAAGCTCCATTTCCCCCGCCTCATATTTGGAGATATTTAGCATAGAGCGCACAAGCCTTGCAAGGCGGTTTATCTCCTCGGAAACGATCGTAAGATATTCCCTGTGGCGGCTTTCGGGAATAGTGCCGTCAAGAATGCCGTCCACAAAGCCTCCTATTGTGGTCATGGGAGTTCGCAGTTCATGGGAAACATTGGACACAAAGCTTTTGCGGTTTTCCTCAATGCTTTCCAAGGCATATGCCATTTCGTTGAGAGTCTTGGCAAGGAAGCCCATTTCGCTGTGATCGGCTATGCTTACCTTTTCGGAAAAATCCCCCTCGCCGAACCTCTTTGCCGCCAAGGTCATTTCCCGAACGGGCTTTATTATGCGGTCAACGGCATATCTCAGCATGGGATACATACAAATGAGTATCAAAGCGAAAATAGATACGAAAACCATGACCATATTCCGCAGATAGGCATACAAGCCGTCGGCGGACATAAAGCTAAGCATATAGTAGGTTCGCCCGCCGTCGGATATTTTATGCAGGAGGCACACCCTGGGACTGTCAAAAAGTCCGCCCATGGTGGAAATGTCAAAGCTTCCCGAAGAGCGGGCATTGTCCGCCGCTTCCATGCTTTGCGCCCCCAAACGGGATTGGGTATTGCCTATCATGGTTTTTTCACCCGCAACATAGTCCCCTGCGGCGTCAAAGAGGGTAAAGCTGGCCTCAATGTGGGATTGCTCGGTAACATAAAGCTGCTCTAAGTATTCCGTATCCATATTATGGCTCTGTATCATTTCCGTTGTAGCGCGGCGGGCGTAATAACCCTCTTTTTCAAGCTGATTCTGCCTGTCCCGCTTATATGTGGAAACGGAAAAACAAATCATAGCCGCTGCCACAATAAGGGAGGCGGCTGTGATGAGTGATATGCACAGGCGGAAATACTCCGAGGCAATGCTTTTACGCACCTTCCTCGTCCGCCTCGAACTTGTAGCCTACACCCCAAACGGTTTTAAGCGCCCATTTGTCCGAAACGCCCTCAAGCTTTTCGCGAAGCCTTTTAATGTGAACGTCAATGGTGCGGGAGTCTCCGTAATATTCAAAGCCCCAAACCTCGTCCAGCAGCTGGTCGCGGGTATAAACTCTGTTAGGATTGGAGGCAAGGTAGAACAGCAGTTCCAACTCCTTAGGGGGAGTATCCATTACCTTTCCGTCAACTCTCAGTTCATAGCGGGTCATATTTACTACCAGCTTGTCGTATTTGACCTCTCTTATCTCGGTTTCCGCCGAGGACTGACCGATACGTCTGGAAACCGCCTTGATACGGGCGATAACCTCCTTTGTATCGAAAGGCTTTACGATATAGTCATCAGCGCCCAGCTCAAGACCCAGCACCTTATCAAAGGTCTCGCTCTTTGCGGTTATCATGATAATGGGCACGTTGGATTTCTTTCTTATCTCCCTGCAAACCTGCCAGCCGTCAAGACCGGGGAGCATTATATCTAAGAGTACCACATCGGGCTTCATGGCATTGAACTTGATAACTGCCTCCTCGCCGTCGTGTGAGATCATAACGCCATAGCCGTCTTTTTCCAGATACAGTTTCAGAAGCTCGCATATGTTGTTGTCGTCGTCAACCACAAGTACCTTCCCAAGTGACATATTAAATTCCTCCTAAATTACAGAGCTTTGCAGATCCCTGTTTACGGGGAAATGTTAACTCCATAGTAGTCATATGTTTGCCTTTTTGCTTAAAATTTTCTATATTTCTATTATATAATATATCTCTTCCGTATTTATAGATTTTTTTGTGATATAAAATTAACAAAATGTAAATTTCACAAAATTTATTTGGTGTATTTAATAAATATCCAAAAAAAATTAACAGTGTCAGAGTATCGAGAAAAAAGAGGAAAAGCCGCAAACCCGTTTACACATGGGATTTTTATATATTTTCAGCATTATTTTCGGATATTTGCAGCTTTGTATGACCAAATATGAACGAAATTTTTAGAGAAATATTTATAATTTTGCGGTTGATTTTTCTTTTGAAATGAAGTATAATTTAAACAGAGAAAAAACCGAAGAATCGACAATCGGGGTTTACGTTAACCGAATATTCAATACCGGAAATGTTAAACTCTATCATACCAAGGAGATTTTACAAAGATGACCACGAGCTACAAGGTTGCGGTTGGGGGCGTAATTTCCGCCCTTTGCCTGGCGCTGATGTTTATGACGGGAATGTTCCCGCTGCTCAGCATGGCCATACCCATTTATGCGGGGGCTATGATGATAATTGTCGCCAAAGAGGTAAGCCCCGGGTGGGCATATGCGGCATACTGTGCTGTGTCGCTGCTGTCGCTGTTCCTGACTCCCGACAAGGAAGCCTCCACGCTGTTCATATTCTTTTTCGGCTACTACCCTATCCTTCTGCCGAAGCTGAATGGCATAAAGGCAAAGCTGCTGCGGATAATTGTAAAGCTTGGCGTGTTCAATTTTGCTGTGATCTTATGGTACAAGCTTATAACTTTTATGCTGGGGATATACGATTATTTCGGAGATTTCGCCTTTCTGGGCAGGTTTGCCATGCCTGCGGTGCTTATTTTTGTGAATCTGATCTTTGCAATGTATGACTATACTGTCAAGCTCATTGAAGAGGTTTACGTGAATTGGTTCAGACCTACTTATTTCGGGAAGAAAAAGCCCAAGAAAAAGGCGGAAACGGAGAAGAAGTAACGGAAATGTGAACATAAAAAAGGCAAGATGTCGGTTGAACCGTCATCTTGCCTTTTTGCATTTTTCATTTTTTGAGATCGGGCATTTTGCTTAAAAGCAAACCGCTGACAGCGATTCTTGCTTCTAATTTTCCTGCCTCTGCTTGACCGCCAATTTACTTAGCAAACTCGATAGCCCGACTTTCCCTTATCAAGTGAACCTTGATCTGTCCGGGAT
>CAMWIR010000033.1 GCA_947174365.1 uncultured Ruminococcus sp.
GTGTATATCTTATCTCCGGGCAATAAAAAATATCCGCAATTTCCGGCTGCCGTTTAAGCGTGGGTGTTAACTGCGAATATTGATTAATTTTTTTACGGACCCATAACAGAAATAATGTTCGTGTCCCTATTGTTTTCCATCATTGCCGTAAGCCTTTCGGCAAATCGACGGTAAAAATCGGTTACAACATGAATATGCTTTCTGACCGCCGAATTATCGCCGTTTATGTAATCTGGATCATCGGGGGAGCACATATAAAAAATCGAAAATTCCTTTTTTATATCCTCAAGACGGGGGTCATCGGGCTCGTTCTCCAATAACGAAGCTGTTTCAAGAATTTCTTTTATCATATCCCGAAGAGTATCGTAGGTATAGAAATTATAAGTAAGATACCATTCAAAACCGCTGATGTAACCCTCAATATCATCGTAACGTCTTTTATTATATGTGAGTTCTTTATCAAAATATTTGTAAAAGAAATATGCAAGAAAACAGCGGACATCCTCTACTTCTATAGAAAATTCTTCCTCCGCTTCAATTACCTCGTCCCATAAAATTTTACCCGATTCTTTCAAAATCACAGGTCTGAACCAAAAATAAGACGACGGGTCATGTCCCTCCACGATTTCAATTTTAAAATCCATAGGCACACCTCTTTTCCTAAAATTTCGGGGAACTTTAAATTTCCGTTGCATATTTATTTATCATTCCGTATCATCAGCACTGCACACTCCACATGCCCCGCCCCGGGAAACATATCCACCGCCCGCAGCCTGTCAAGCCTGTATCCGTTGTCCGCCAGATAACGGCAGTCCCTCGCAGCCGTGGCAGGGTTGCAGGAAACCATTACCACACGTCTTGGCCGCATTTTTACAATGCTTTCAAGAGTAAGCCCGCCGCAGCCCTTTCTCGGCGGGTCGGTGATTATTATATCGGGAGTGCGCCTCTTTTCCGCTAATATCTTCGCCGCCTCTCCCGCGTCCGCACAAATAAAATCAACGTTTGAAATGCCGTTTGCCACGGCATTTTTCTTTGCATTTTCCACCGCCTCGGGGATTATTTCCGCCCCCGTAACATGACATGAAGCCCCGCCTTTTTTTGCAAAATAAAGCCCTATAGTCCCCGCCCCGCAGTAAAGATCAAGAATATCCTCATTCCCTTTGATTTCCGCAAATTCCGCCGCCGTTTCATAAAGCCTTTCCGCCTGCGCAGTGTTCACCTGATAAAAAGCAGCAGGAGAAATTTCGATTTTATTGCCGCACATTTCATCCGTTATAAAATTTTCGCCCCATATGTTAATATATTTTTTCCCTAAAATAACATTGGTTTTTTCGGGGTTGATGTTAAGTAAAATTGATCTTATTTCGGGGAATTTTTTCGGTAAAATATCGTTTAATTTCTTTAATTTTTCCGCGTATTTTTTATCCTCGTTTTTGACCGTCAGACACACCATGATTTCTCTGCTGTGATATCCTTGCCGCAGATAAACATGCCGCAAAAAACCGTCCCCCGTTTCCTCATTGTAAGGGGGGATATTTTCCTCATTTGACAGCCTAAGTATCTCACTTGTTATCTTCCCGAAAATTTCCGGCTGCAAAAGGCAGTCACCGCAGGGGACTATCCTGTGACTTCTCTTTGCGTAAAATCCGCAGACAGCCTTTCCGCTTTTGTCGGCAGCTGTCGGGTACTGCGCCTTGTTCCGATATCTGTCGGTAAATTTGCAGCCCAATATCGGCAGCATATTTTCGCCCTCGCAGATATCAAAACCGCCCATTCTCACAAAAGCGTTTTTCACCGCCGCCTGCTTGATTTTCAGCTCTGCTTCATATGAAATATTCCTGAAAACGCACCCCCCGCAGGTCTTTTTAACAACGCAGCCTCTGTCCTCACGGTCGGGAGAAGCTGTTATCATTTTTTCGATTATCCCATACGCACGGTTTTTCAGCACCTTAACTATCCGACAGTCTATCTCATCTCCCACAGCGCACCCGGGCACAAAAACCGCCATTCCCTCATGCCGCCCCACGCCGTCCCCTTCAAGGGTAACGTCCGTAACAGTCAGCCTAACAATATCATTCTTTTTTATAACAACCGCCCCTTTCAAAAAACGTCGGAATATTTTTTATACCTTGTTCATTTCATTCACAACTTCGGACGGCTTCACCGTCATCTCCGCCCATGCAGGAGAAAACCCGCATTTTACCGCATTCCTCGCCGAACGAATATTCGACCATGCACAGCAGTAAAAGGGCACTTTCCCTCTTTCAACTACCTCACACGCAAGCCTGCTTGTAACAGCGCAGGCAATACCCCTTTTGCGGTATTCGGGCAGAACGTCAACCCCTATCTGCCACATATTTTCACAGTCCGCCGAACAGCCCGCAAGCCCTATCAGCCTCCCCTTATCGTATGCCCCCACCCCCAGCACATCAAGTTCCTTCCGCTTTTCGCAAAGAGCATTGCTCCACTGGGGCAAATATAAATTTTCAAAATCCCTTTGCTCCAATATTCTTATCTCATAATCGCAGCGCAGCTTATTAAGCCTGTTCATATCGGGCAAAAAATATTCCGCCATAAAGCAAATACTCTGCCCCGCCTCACGCATTTTTTCTTCAAGCACGTGCATATTCGGCGTTTCAAAGCAGTGGTAAAATTCGTATTTGTCAAGATAATTTTCTGCAATTTCCCTGTACTCATTTTTGACCCCTGCAACAATATTGCTGCCGTAGGACACAAAATTTGCCGCAATAGGCTCGCTGTAATATTTCCTCGCCCCGTCCCCGATCTCCGAATAAACTATCACATTTTCACTTTTCAGAAAATCTCCTGGATCGCAGCACAGATCCGCCGCCGACTGATCCATGGCTATCCGCATAATTTCCGCATTTGTAAACATATCAATCCTCCGTAAGCCCGAAATGCCGCGCCAATATCTCCAGCACTTCTTCACGTGTGTCCGTCTCAAAATCACTCCGCGTATGTGTAAAAAATCCCGTACCGCCCCAGTCAAAATCCACCTCGGGACGGTATTTGCACCATGAATTAAAATTATCCAGCGCCGCCTGCGGATTCCTGCATTTATTTATCTGTTCCATCATAAATTTTTTATCCGGATCGTCACGGTCAAAAAATTTTTTCTCGCAAATATCGGGCGGGTCGCAAAGCATTATCGCCACATGACGGTAGTCGGAAATTTCCCGCAGAATATCCGGGGGAATATTCGTATCAACAATTACCCTCCTGCCGCCCGAGGAAAGCCTTATCAGCTCCAGAATTTCAATTTCGACGCATTCCCTTGCAACACTTTCCGTCCATTCAAAGTGTTCCTTCGGGGACATTCCGAGCCATTCCTCCCAGCCGCTCATCGTGTCAAAATAGCACAGCCCCGGCTGCTCCCAACGGGACAGTTTATCCCTCGGAAATACATCATGGTAATTCTCTCCGCAGCAGATCATATCGAATTTTTCCGCCAGCATTTTCACCGCAGTCGACTTTCCCGCACAGCTGTGACCGTTTATAAAATAAACATTTTTAAGATATTCCTTTATCAGATTTCCGCTTATACCTATCTTCATTTTTTAATCTCCCGCATATTACAAAAAATGTCTTTTTCCAAAACAAGAGGCAGGAAAAAACTGCCTCTTATTTTTCATCTCCCAATACTCCGAATTTCAGATTCAGCCCGTCAAACACAAAAATTTTCCCCGTCAGCAGCCGTCCCGCACCCGTGATAAACTTAACAGCTTCCAGCGCCTCAAGCGACCCGCAAATGCCGCAGGCCATACCGATTATCCCCTTGTTTCCGATATCCGCACCGAACCCCTCTCCCATGACTTCTCTGAGATCGGGAAACCCCGGCAGCCATGTCATGACCTGCCCCCCGAAATTCCGCACACCCCCATGGCAAAAGGGCTTTCCCACTTCCACGCATACATCGTTTATCATAAGCTTAACATCCGGTCTGTCCACACAGTCCAGCACAAAATCATATCCCCCTATAATTTTCCGAAGCCCCTCTTCATCAAGAAAATCCGCTATTATATGCACCCCCGCCTCCTGGTCAAGCCTACGGATAAATTCCGCCGCCGACTCCGCCTTGTTTCTCCCTAAGCTTGCTTCACTGTGGATCACCTGCCGCTGCAAATTCGACAGCTCTGCCGCATCTCCGTCCGCTATCCCGATAACGCCCACTCCTGCCGCCGCCAGATACATCACCGCAGGACTGCCAAGTCCTCCCGCGCCTATTACAAGTACCCTTGCCTCTGCCAGCTTTTTCTGCCCCGCCTCGCCTATTTCGGGAATCATTATCTGCCGTGCATACCGCTGCCGACGCTCATCGCTAAGGAAAATTTCTTTCATATCTCATGTGCCCTTTCAATGTTTATTCCGACTTTTTTCTATCATCATAATCATCCAGAAAGCTGTGATATTCCTCCCCCTTGTGATAGGAAATGACCGTTTCCAGATTAACATTTTCCGCACTTCTGAAAATGTTCATATCAATAAGAGGATTATCCGCACGCAGTTTTTTTAGCAGCTCCTTTATTTCCTGCCGTTTAGAAACACCCACACCGTCCCCCTCAGCGCACTTTTCCGTAAACCTGCAGGCGCATTGCAGAAACTCCAGATCATTATACCTCGCCCACGCAATAATGTCCGCCTCTCTCACCATATACAGCGGCCTTATCAGCTCCATGCCCGTAAAATTGGAGCTGTGCAGCTTTGGCATCATAGTCTGAAACTGCGCCCCGTAAATCACCCCCATTAAAATCGTCTCTATCACATCATCAAAATGATGTCCCAGCGCAATTTTGTTACACCCCAGCGCCTCCGCCCTGCTGTATAAATATCCCCGCCGCATTCGCGCGCAAAGGTAGCAGGGATTTTTTTCAATATCCGCCACAGCGTCAAAAATGCTGCTTTCAAAGATCTCTACAGGAATCTCCAGCGCACTTGCATTATCAATAATTTTCTGCCTGTTTGCAGGATTATACCCCGGGTCCATAACAATGTAACGAGCCTCAAAGGGGATCTCGCTGTACTTCTGTAAATGCTGAATGCACTTTGCCATAAGCATGGAATCCTTCCCCCCCGAAATGCACACAGCTATCCTGTCCCCCTCCGAGATCATTTTATACTCTTTCATTCCCTTGATAAACCTGCTCCAGATAGGCTTGTTATATTTTTTTAAAATGCTTCTTTCGGCAAGCTGTGCCCTCGACATATTCTCAATTTTCATAGCTTTTTCCTTTTTGATTTATCCGTAAAATTTCCTGATATTTTTCCGTGAAACATAACCGTACACTTCTAAAAATTCTCCCTTACCCCCGCAATGTCCTTAATAATTTCCCCCGCCATAATAAGCCCCGCCGCAGGGGGCACAAAGGAAACGCTGCCGGGAATGCTGCGCCTGTTTCCCTCATCATTCACAGGCGGGGGAGTTATGGGTTTCTCGTCCGACCATACCACCCGCAGACCGTCTATGCCAAGCTTTCTCAGTTCATACCGCATTACCCTCGCCAGCGGACAAACACTTGTCTTGTAAATGTCCGATACCTTGAAAGCCGTAGGGTCAAGCTTGTTGCCCGTGCCCATGCAGCTGATAATGGGCACGCCATGCCTTTTCGCCGCCTTTACCAGAGCAAGCTTTGCCGTCACCGTGTCCACAGCGTCCGCAATGTAGTCAAACTTCTCAAAATCAAAATCCCCCTCGTTTTCCTCTCCAAAAAACACCTCATGCATTATAACTGTGCAATTCGGATTTATCAACCTGATTCGCCTCGCCGCCGCCTCAACCTTAGCCATTCCCACCGTCTCATGTGTGGCAATTATCTGACGGTTGATGTTGGACACAGCCACACTGTCGCAGTCGGTTATGTCAATAGTCCCCACGCCGCACCGAGCTAGCGCCTCAACCGCATATCCCCCTACGCCGCCTATTCCGAAAACCGCCACCCTCGCCCGTGAAAGCCTTTCCAAAGCCTCACTGCCCAATATCATCTCGCTTCTTGAAAATTCCTCCAACATTTTTATTCCCTCCGTGTTCCTTATAGTAGGTGAATTTATTCCACGCTGAATGTCATAATGCCTTACCGACTTTTTGTTATCTTATCGCCGTCTTTTTCAAAACTGCTTATTATGCAATTCTCAAAAGGCTTGTAGTAATCATCAATGGGAATGCTTTCTACCTTGTACCGTGTGCCGTTATCCAATGTTATTATGTTTATCCGCTTTTCCAGAAATTTTTCCATATTTTCGACCGTGTCAATGAGGTCAGTCTTACATCAAGATTCGATCTGCAAAGGCTGTTAATAATACCGCTTTGTGAAATATCAACGCCGTAAACTGCTACTTCAATATTCCCCCATATATCCGGGAGAATTCCTTCAAGATTATCTCCGCTGTAATAGGGAATTATGCCTCCCAAATCTATATTTATAATACGCCCCTCGGGAAATTCTCCGGTTATCTCATCAACAATAGCCTGCTTTATTTCCTCATGCTGATAATCATCATACAGCCATGGCCTGCCTGCGTCAAAAACGATAAAGTCGCCGAAATAATCAATAAGCTCGCAATATGTATATACGAAAAACGCTTTGCCCTCAGTGCCCGTTTCTTTCATTTTAAACCGTGTCCGAAAAAGACCCGGCCAGTCTTGATTACTGTCATACTCTCTGCGGTTGAAATCACTTTCGTCCTCCAGAATTTCCGCCTCAAAGCCGTATTTGTCCCGGACATATTCCAGAGAAAGCCGTGAAGCGCTTTCAATAAAAGCGTCATACTCCGCCTCCTCCCGCAAGGTATCAAGCCGCTTGTACAGCCCGAACGCCATTACCGCTATAAGCACAGCCGCTGTGATAATTGCACCTATCCATGTCCCCGAAGATTTTTCTTTCATTCCCATTACCTCCCTGTCATTCTTAATTTATTCATAGCCCCGACCTCTCCGCACATTGTTTCGGGTTATATTTCGTAAAGCCTGTAATCGTTATTCTCGCCTGTAAATTTCGCCAAGCAGCAGGCAGTAAAATTAATTTTCAAATTTGCACTGCATCACGGTAAACCGTATTTTCACTTGATTTTGAAAACCCCTATCCCGCATTCCTCAAATCTTTTCGCAGCGCTGCCTTTGAACTTATAGGTATTCTCGCTTGTTTTGCAGTAAAAATAATTCCGCCTTGTAAACGTCTCGGGAAAGCCCCCACCGCTATAGTTGAAACGGTATTCGCATAAGCTCTGCGGATTCATAGGCGGGCAGTCCATAGGCAGAATATTCCCTACTCCTTCGTATTGCCTGTCATCATACCACATAAAAGCCTTGCCGGAATTATATCCTCCGAAAGCCTCTGCCCGTGTGATAATGTTGTTTTCATAATAATACTTCCGTCCCCTTATTTCCATATCAAGGGGCATATTTTCGGGATATTCATTTCTGCCTCTTTTAGTGTACGGCAGAAGCCTGCCTATGTAAACCGCCTCAACATTTCCCTCGGTATTCAGTTCTTCTGTCCATACCTCTATAAGCCGCTTGTTCTCCCTCAAATATACAAGTCCTGTCCGCCTGCCCTCGGCGTGAACATAAAATTTCTCGCAAACAGGCTCTTCCCCCTCTCCCCAATAGGCCGAATAAATCGGCTCCGAGTACATCGACTCCGAGTGCATCGGCTCTCCGTCCTTATAATAATGCTCCGTGCAGCCGTTTTTCTTTTTCGGAACGCCCTTTAAAATTTTCCGCACAGGCATTGTGCAGTCGTCTATCTCCGAAATATAATCGGGATTAAACGGCTCAGCCCATTCCTTGCACCATACAGCCTTCGCATTTCCCAAATCCAAAATTCCTTTAAGCTTATCATAATTTCTGCTGTATTTCTCAAACATTTCCGCAGTCTCTCCGCAAATGCCGATAACATTTTCCTTGGTAAAAAACATATTACCGCCGCCCTTTATTTTCAATATTATAACGCCGCAGCCGTGACCGCCATTATCGGCACGGCAGGCCGCCCGACCCACATGCCGTCACATTTTATTATTTACCTTTCCGTCCTTTTTTTCACGGTAATGAACCATATACTCTGAATATTCACTGTAATATTTATCGCTGTTGTAGATATGCTCCCTTACCAGCTCCGCAAATTCCTCCGTCCTTTCACTGCTGACAAAGGAAACAAACCTGTAATCTATACCCGAGCCGTCAAGCTTTTTTACTATCTCACTTCCCGAAAAGTCCGTGTATGTAAACGCAACTTCCACCTTGCCGCTGCACCTGTCGATGATCTCATCAATATTATCTCCGCTGTAGTATATATCAAAAAAAGAATAATAGCTGCTCCTGACTTTTTTATCGCACAGCCGCATATCCAGAACATTTCCCCCCGGCAGTTCTTCGGAAATTCTATCCGCAAACGCCGCCTTTATCTCATCATATTGGTAATTGTCGCTTACAATAAGATTGTCAGGCTGCCCGTCCGATTTAACATTAACATAAAATTCCCTGCTGCCGTCGGTCATTTTAAGAAAAATATATATGTCCTCGACTTCATCTTCATGGTATCTTATTGCAAGTTCAAGAATATCCCTGTTGTAATCATATGTCTGAGGATCTTCCAAGATCTCTGCCTCAACCTCGTATTTCTCACGGATATATTTCAGCGCGCTGTCCGAGGCAGCAGCCATTTGCTCTTTATAAATTTTGTCTGTTTTGTGATTTATTACCGCCTCATTAATGTAATAGCGTCCGCAGACCCCTCCGTAAACAATAACGACCGCCAGTATCATTATCAGAAAAACGATCTTCTCGCCCGAAATTTTCCTTTTGGATTTACTGTCCATATTTTCATTCCTTTCTATGTGATCTCGTATGTAATTTCCCCGCTCTTTTTCTGCCTGTAATCCGTTATGTACTCCGAATATTCCTTGTAGCATTCATCTACTTTAAAACCCCTGCATTTATTTCGGGATTCCGTAAACTCCTCCATTTTTTCACTGCCGGCAAATGAAGCAAGCCTGTAATCTATATACGAGCCGTCAAGCATTTTCACTGTCTCGCTGTCGGAAAAGTCCGCACCTGTAAATATCATTTCCACCTCACCGTTGCACCTGTCAATAATTTCATCAATATTATCTCCCGTGTAGTAAATATCGAAAAAAGAATAAAAGAGAGTGGGGTATTTCTTATCGTACAGCTGCATTTTCAGAACATTTCCTCCCGGCAGCTCCCCGGCAATTTTATCCGTCAGCGCTGCCGTTATCTCATCATATTGATAATTGTCTACGACAGTAATACTGTCGGGATACCCGTATACTATAGCCCTGAAATCTCTGCCGCCTCCTGTCATTTTAAGGATAATAAAAATATCCTCCGTATCTTCTTTGCGGAGTATTTTGGATTTAATGCCTTCTCTGAAGTCCATATCCCAATCAGTATCAGCTTCCGGATTTTCCGCCTCAAACCCGTACTTTTCACGGATATATTTCAGCGCACTGTCCGAGGCAACAGCCATATGCTCCTCAAATATCTTGTCTGTCTTGTAATTGATTATCGCCTCTTTTACGTAATAGACGCCGATACTCCCTCCGTAAACTATCACGACCGCCAGTATCATTATCAGAAAAACGATCTTCTCGCCCCTGAGCTTTTTCTTTTCATTCATCTTCATCAAAACCCTTTTTATTGAAGAAATTTTTTTCAAAGTTCTGCCAATTTACCCATAACCGTACCGATCCTGTCGATAATCCTCTGTCATACCATAGCTTTACGCAAAACTCTCCAATATTTCCCCGATTTTCGAAACAGCGCTTTCCTTTAATTACCATATATAATTATATCACAAATTTCTCGGTATGTCAATAGCTTTACGCAAAATATATTTCATTTTAATATTTTTGCATAAAGTACAAATTACGCAATTTTAAATGCATATAATTATGCAAGCATACAAAATGCAAGATCAATAACCGTAAATTCCGACTGCCGTTCCACAAAGACAAACAAGAATATTAAATACCGTCATCCTCTTTTCCCCGAGGCATATTCGTCCATGTTTATGTCAATAACTTCCCGCAGCGGCTGAATAAGTGAATTTTCAAATTGGCATTTCCACTGAATTTCACGGCAAAGCTTGCCGTCCTTTATCCCGTCAATAGTGTCGCCGCTTTTTATGGGGCATTCATTTGCGTAAATGTATAACAGCGTATTGCAGGCATGATTTACAACAGCATTCTGATCCATGCCGTGAAAATGATACTGTAGGTCGGGCAGGAAAAGCGTGCCCATTCCGAGAGTGTCCACCAGCATATCCTCCGTGCCCTCGATTCTGAAAAAGCGCACGTTCACCGCAAAATAAACAAACCTGTCCTCACGGGGTATATCCCTGCCGAGAAACGCCTCACGGGTGAACATTTTCCCCGATGCGTCAAACATCACCGCCCGGCATCCGGGAAACATCTCAAGCAAAGCCTCCGTAAAATCCATAAGCATATCCGCCCTGCTTTTATAGGGAACACCCGCCCCCATCATATCCGTGGCAACCACCTGATATCTGCATTTTTCAAATATTTCGTCCTTTTCGGGACAGTCCCACATCTGTGACATTGTAAGATCGTCCGGCTGCCAGTCGGTGATCTCCGTGCAGCCCATTATCGTCAGCATAGGCGGCACAGCGCCGTCCTTGAACTCGGCAGTGTATTTCTTTGCGGCAAAGCTTGCCGTAGTCTTGTTGTATGTAAAAAGCTCATTCTCACCCATATGTCTGTCCATAACGCTTTTCATAAGCTCCCTGTCGGGCATGCCGCATTTTTCCTCAAAAAGCAGATGAACGATAAATATCCCGCCGGGCTGCTGCTTGTCGGAAAGATCCTGCTTTAGTGTGTCCCTGCCCTTAAATAAATTTTTGAAAATACCCATTCAAATTTCTCCTTTAACGGTTTAATACGCCGGATTCATAAAATAAATATTGTTGACATTGCGTGACTTAGCTAAAACACTGTTTTACTACAGTAATTATACCCTTTTTGCCACAATTTGTCAAGCAATGAACAGGGAAGAGTGCAAAATTTTAAAGGAAATTTTTGTGAAAAGTGACAAGAGAATTTCCGAAAAATCCTGCGGTTAATGTTTATGTCTACAAAAATTTTCTCAAATGAAAAAAAATGTATAAAATCATTGACAAATGGAAATTAATAGTGTAAAATTATTAAAGTGCGTGTTGGGTTTGGGGTAATTGTATATTGTCGCAGACCCGCACAGCATATGAAAATCTATGAAAGGAGATGTATTGATGCCTACTTTTAATCAGCTTGTACGCAAGGGAAGAGACGTTATCGAAAAGAAGTCCACAGCCCCCGCTCTTCAGAAGGGTTATAACTCCAAGAAGAAAACGTCTATCGACCTTTCCTCCCCCCAGAAGAGAGGCGTTTGCACCGCAGTAAGAACGGCTACTCCCAAGAAGCCCAACTCCGCTATGAGAAAAATTGCCAGAGTTAAGCTTACCAACGGTCACGAAGTAACAGCGTACATTCCCGGTATCGGTCACAACCTGCAGGAGCACTCGGTAGTTCTCATCAGAGGCGGAAGAGTTAAGGACCTGCCCGGTGTTCGTTACCACATTATCAGAGGAACTCTTGACGCACAGGGCGTTGCCAAGAGAAATCAGGCCCGCTCCAAGTACGGCGCAAAGAGACCCAAGGCAGGAAAGTAATCTGCCGCAGCATTTTCGTAAACTCAGATGACCACACAAGTTTTGTTTTGTGGAGATTCATTTTATATAGATGAAACCTCTGCATTGGACGACGCGAATGTGGAGAAGCGAGTACCGATGATATCATTATTATGAAGGAGGGAAGTATTGTGCCAAGAAGAGGTAATATAGCAAAGAGAGAGGTTCTCTGTGACCCTGTGTACAATTCCGAAATAGTTACCCGTCTTATCAACAACATCATGCTCGACGGCAAGAAGGGCGTTGCCCAGAAGATCGTTTACGGAGCTTTTGAGATCGTTGCGGAAAAGACAGGCAAGGACGCACTTGAGGCGTTCAACGAGGCTCTTGAAAACATTATGCCCCAGCTGGAGGTAAAGGCTCGCCGTGTGGGCGGTGCTACCTACCAGGTTCCCATGGAGGTAAGAGCCGAGAGAAAGCAGACCCTGGGTCTGCGGTGGCTCACCACTTATTCCAGAGCAAGAAACGAGCGCACCATGAAGGAAAGGCTTGCAGCCGAGATCATGGACGCCATGAACGGCACGGGCGGCGCTTGCAAGAAGCGTGAGGACACTCACAAGATGGCAGAGGCAAACAAGGCTTTTGCTCACTACAGATGGTGATAAACCCAATCAATTAACGGAGGAAATGATATGCCAAGAGATTGTTCGCTTGAGAAAACAAGAAATATTGGTATCATGGCTCACATTGACGCGGGTAAAACCACCACCACCGAGCGAATCCTTTTCTATACGGGCGTAAACTACAAGATAGGCGAAACCCATGAAGGCTCTGCTACGATGGACTGGATGGCGCAGGAGCAGGAGAGAGGTATCACAATTACCTCCGCTGCCACCACTGCTCATTGGGGAGATCATAGAATCAATATTATCGACACCCCCGGCCACGTTGACTTTACTGTAGAGGTTGAGCGTTCTCTCAGAGTGCTTGACGGCTCTGTAACAGTGTTCTGCGCAAAGGGCGGCGTTGAGCCTCAGTCTGAGACCGTTTGGCGTCAGGCTGACAAATACAAGGTTCCCAGAATGGCTTATGTAAATAAGATGGACATTATGGGCGCTAACTTTTTCCGTGTTGTGGAGATGATGCACGAGCGCTTAAAGTGCAATGCTGTGCCTATTCAGCTCCCTATAGGCTCGGAAGACGAGTTCAAGGGCATTGTTGACTTGGTCGAGATGAAGGCCGAGGTCTACTATGACGATCTGGGCAAGGACATGAGAGACGAGCCCATTCCCGAGGATCTCGTAGATTTAGCTAAGGAATACCATGAGAAGCTCGTTGAGGCAGCTGCCGAAATGGACGATGAGATCATGGAAAAATATCTTGAGGGCGAAGAGCCTACAGTTGAGGAGATCAAAAAGTGCCTCCGCAAGGGCTGCATAGAAAACAAGATCGTTCCTGTGACCTGCGGCACTTCCTACAGAAACAAGGGCGTTCAGAAGCTTCTTGACGCTGTTGTTGACTATATGCCCTCACCTCTCGACATTCCCGCTATCAAGGGTGTAAACCCCGACACAGGCGAGGAAGTTGAAAGACCCGCTTCGGACTCCGAGCCTTTTGCGGCTCTGGCGTTCAAGATCGCTACAGACCCCTTTGTGGGCAAGCTGTGTTATTTCAGAGTTTATTCCGGTACTGTTGACGCAGGCGCTACCGTGCTTAACGCAACAAAGGACAACTCCGAGAGAATGGGTCGTATCCTGCAGATGCATTCCAACCACAGAAAGGATATCGACACGGTTTATTCGGGCGATATCGCTGCCTGCGTTGGACTTAAGAATACCACCACGGGCGATACCCTGTGCGATTCCAAACACCCTGTAATTCTCGAATCCATGGAATTCCCCGAGCCTGTTATCCAGCTGGCTATCGAGCCTAAGACCAAGGCAGGTCAGGAGAAGATGGGCGTAGGTCTTTCCAAGCTTGCAGAGGAAGACCCCACCTTCAGGACATGGACAGACGAGGAAACAGGACAGACCATTATCGCCGGCATGGGCGAGCTTCATCTGGACATTATCGTAGACAGACTGCTGCGTGAGTTCAAGGTGGAGGCTAATGTAGGCGCACCCCAGGTTGCTTATAAGGAAACTGTCAAGAAGCTTGCGGACGTTGACCACAAGTATGCTCGTCAGTCGGGCGGTAAGGGTCAGTACGGCCATGTTAAGATCAAGCTTGAGCCCAACGAATCCGGTAAGGGTTACGAGTTTATCAACTCGGTAGTCGGCGGCGCTATTCCCAAGGAGTATATCCCCGCTGTTGACAAGGGTATCCAGGGAGCTATGAAAGCAGGCGTTCTGGCAGGCTATCAGGTAGTTGACGTAAAGGTAACTCTTTACGACGGTTCTTACCACGAGGTCGACTCTTCGGAAATGGCGTTCTCCATTGCAGGTTCAATGGCGTTCAAGGAGGCTATGAAGAAAGCTGATCCTTGTATCTTAGAGCCTATAATGAAGGTTTCCGTATTTGTTCCCGAGGACTTTATGGGCACCGTTATCGGCGACCTTAACTCCAGAAGAGGACAGATACTCGGTCAGGAGGTCAACAACGGTACCGCTCAGGTAGACTCCCTTGTTCCCCTCTCCGAGATGTTCGGCTACTCCAACGATCTGCGTTCCAAGACACAGGGTCGCGGCAACTATACAATGGAGCCTGACAGCTATACCGAGGTTCCCCGCAGCGTTGCGGAGAAGATCATGTCTGCAAGAAACAAGGGTCAGAACTAAGCTGCAAAGCTCAGTCATTCCTGTGACCTGCAAATTCGGTAAAACGGCTTAATGCATCCGATTTCGGAAATATTCGGGAAGCGTGCCCAAAACAACCGTTTCCCGACCGAAAAGAAAAAATCAAAAAATTTACAAAAAATACTTGCAATTTTACCTTGTTTATGGTAAAATGTAACTATGTACAAATTTCGTAACTAAAAGGAGGAAAATTCCAATGGCAAAGGCTAAATTTGAAAGAACCAAACCCCATGTAAACATTGGTACCATCGGTCACGTTGACCACGGCAAGACTACTCTTACCGCCGCTATAACCAAGTATCTTTCCCTGAAGGGTCAGGCACAGTTCGAGGACTATGCTAACATTGACAAGGCTCCCGAGGAGAGAGAAAGAGGTATCACCATCAACACCGCTCACGTTGAGTACGAGACCGATACCCGTCACTACGCTCACGTTGACTGCCCGGGTCACGCCGACTATGTAAAGAACATGATCACAGGTGCGGCTCAGATGGACGGCGCTATCCTGGTAGTTGCTTCCACAGACGGCCCTATGGCTCAGACCAAGGAGCACCTTCTGCTGGCTCGTCAGGTTGGCGTACCTTATATCGTTGTTTTCATGAACAAGGCTGACCAGGTTGACGATCCCGAGCTTCTCGAGCTGGTTGAGATGGATATCCGTGAGACCCTCGACAAGTACGAGTTCCCCGGCGATGATACTCCTATCATCATCGGCTCTGCTTACAAGGCTCTTTCTTCCGATTCCAAAGATCCTTCTGCTCCCGAGTATGAGTGCATTCAGAAACTCATGGACGCTGTTGACTCCTATATCCCCACTCCCGAGAGAAAGGCAGATCTGCCCTTCCTTATGCCTGTCGAGGACGTATTCACCATCACAGGCCGTGGTACTGTTGCTACCGGTAGAGTTGAGAGAGGCCAGCTGAAGCTTTCCGACGAAGTTGAGATCATCGGTCTCACCGAGGAGAGAGCAAAGACCGTTGTAACCGGTATCGAGATGTTCAGAAAGCTCCTTGACTACGCTGAGGCAGGCGACAACATCGGCGCACTGCTCCGCGGTGTTCAGAGATCCGACATCGAAAGAGGCCAGGTTCTTTGCAAGCCTGGTTCTATCAACCCCCACACCAAGTTCTCCGGTCAGGTTTACGTTCTGAAGAAGGAAGAGGGCGGCCGTCATACTCCTTTCTTCAACAACTACAGACCTCAGTTCTATTTCAGAACCACCGACGTTACAGGTGTTATCGAGCTTCCTGCCGATAAGGAGATGTGCATGCCCGGCGATAACGTTGAGATCTCTGTAGAGCTCATCACTCCTATCGCTATTGAGGAAGGTCTCCGTTTCGCTATCCGTGAGGGCGGACGTACCGTAGGTTCGGGCGTTGTTACCAAGATCAACGGCTAAGTCATAAGTAACAAAGTCTCAGAGTTTCCTTTTATGACTGCTCGTCATGAGCAGTATGTAATGGGGATAATGCAAATAAAATTACGGCGTTTCCCGATTCCGGGGAACGCCGTTTTTTTTGATATGTTATTGGAAAAGTTCTTTCAGCTTTTTAAGGTTCTCGGGGCTTATTCCGTCGTCAACTGTCACAGGCTCAAATTCGGGGAGAATTTCAAAGCTGTATTTTGCCGAACGCAAGCGCACGGTACGTGAATACACTACCCGCTTTCCGCTTGAGTTTTCCTTGAAGATAAAGCCCATATCCACCAGATAGCGGCTGCCCTCGGCGTCAAATCGGAAATCGGTGTAAAAGGCGCTTTCGCAGTACATATCCTCCATAAGAGCGGCAGTGTTTGCCATGAGCTCCTGAAGTTCTTCGGGAGAGCTTGAGAAGCGGCGTGCAAAGATCCTGTAGCTTTGGGTATCGACCTCATCAATGTTAAGAAGCCGTGTTTCCAAAGAAGGCGTGGGCTCAATGGGGTTAAGGGCAAGGTCAAGAGTGTCTATATCGCTTTCGCAGCCGTCGCCCAGCTCCAAATTGTAGCCTGTGTTTGACAGTAAAAATTTCCCTCCCGTGTGCTCAATTACGCAAAACGACAGTATCCCCGACTTTCCGTCGTATATTTGCAGCTCTGTCACAGGGCACATTCCGCTTTCATACTGAAAAGTGTCATAGCCGCTGTAGCCGCCCGTTTTTACACTAAGCTCCCTGCCCTTGAGATACCTTTCGTAAAAATCCGAAAGCACCAAACGGCAATGTTCTCTGACATTCTCACTATCCGAAAGCAGTGCATTGCTTGTCTGATATATCTCTATATTTTCCGTAACATAGTCAATATCCCCCTCGCAAAACTTTTTCATAAGCTTTTTTGCATTGTGGGACGAGATCATTGTTTCAAAGCTTGGGTGACCGGGCGATCTTGCAATTTGCCCGTAGGTGAGATACCCCACAGCGGACAGCACGCACACCAGCACCAGCATAAGCACAGCCGCCGCAAGCTTATTTCGGAAAATTTTCTCCTTTATTCTGCGAAAGGGTTTTTCGGGTGCGCCCGTATTCAGCGGCTTTATATCGCTGCGGCAAACTTCCAGCAGCCTTTGACAGTCGGGGCAGCCTGCAATGTGGCTCTCGATCTCTGCTGCCGTTTCCTCCGAGCATACGCCGTCGCAGTATGAGGGGAGCAGATCTTTTATTATTTCACATTTCAAAATTATTCACTCCTGTTCGTGCAGTTTATTTACGATCTTTTCCTTTGCTCTGAAAAAGACAGTTCTTGCCCAACCGTCAGATTTGCCGAAAAGCTCTCCTATTTCCTTGAATGAGAGCTCCCCGAATATCCGCAGGGAAAAGACTTCCTTGTACGGTTCATCAAGGGTATGCAGTACCTTGTGTACGTTGAATGCCTGCTCCTTATTTTCAAGCATGATTGCTGCGTCTGCGCTGTCGGGCAGGTCAAGGCTGTCTATGCTGTTTATGTTGTTTATGGGCAGGTTCTGCCGCTCCTTTTTCCGCAGATAGTCGATATACAGATTTTTTGCGATCGCTTTTAGCCATGCGGGCATGCTGTATTCGCTGCTGTATGAGTTTATATTTTTCACGGCATGATAAAAGGTCTCGGCGGTCAGCTCCTCTGCAAGCTGCTCTGAGGACGAAAGTCCCGCAAGATAGCGGTATATGTACTTTGCGTACAGTCTGTATATCTCGTCAATATCCGATGTCGGCATATTTTCACCTCCCCGCTTTTTGAGCGTTCATAAATAAATACGAATGAAACCGTAAAACGTTACATATTTTTTTGTAAACAAAAAATCCTGCAAAATATTATTTCCGCAGGATTTCCCGAAATGCACGGCTGTGTCCGATCTTTTAAATCAGGCTCATCCGATGATTTCATAAATAATCGTTATCTTATTATCATGGGCATATTTTATAACAGAGCGGTCACAGGGGGAGGACATATCACCGTCAATAAGCACCAGCACATCGCAAACGTCCGCCAAAGCAGTCTCGCATTCCTTAAAACACCCCTCACGGCGCTTTCCGTTAAGGAAAATAAAGCTGTCTGCCCGTTCACGCACGGCGTAAAATTCATTGCGCTCCCTCGGAGGCCAGCCCGCCGTAATTTCTTCATAGGGCGAGTAAATACGCAGATTTATTCTGAGATATTCTTTCATTCCGCAGATGATCTCGCCCGTCCATAAGGGTATTCCCGGAGCCGCGGGAATGCAGAAATCACGGCAGCCCTTAAAATAAAGCCGCTCCGTTATGCGTTGCAGACTTTTTATGTATTTGTCCTTTTCGGAATATTTCTCAAAACCCGTGGAAATCAGGGAACATATCATTGTATTCATCTTCCTTTTTAGGGACTTTTATGTGTCGGTCACAGACCGTTTTAACAGCATTGACATATCATTGTGGACATTTGCGAAAAAATAACAATCAAACATAGATGTAACAGCCAAAACAACATAAAATATTAGAATAAAATCACCTTAAAATGATATATTATATTAATATATCGTTTTATCAAAGGTGGCTTTAAAATGGACGAAAAATTTGTAAGAGACCGAATAACGCAGCTAAGGCTGAAAAAGGGCGTTTCGGAATATCAGATGGGCTTTGATCTGGGGCACAGCAGAGGGTACATATACAATATATCCTCGGGAAAGTCCCTGCCGCCATTTAAGGAATTTTTTGCCGTCTGCGAATATTTCGGGATAACGCCCGCAGATTTTTTTGATGAAGAAGATAACAACCCTATTATGATAAAGCAGGCGCTGGACGGCATGAAAAAGCTGAGCGATGAGGATCTTGCGCTGGTTCTTAAATTTATCGAGCGGTTAGGTAAATAAAATAACGGGTTTTTCAGTGCTGCGGCTTTCGGTTTGGTGGAGGTTGATTTTTTTGAAGAAAAGCGGATACGATCCGAAGGCGATAGCCAATATTGCAGCGGACGAACAGGAAAGAAGCCTTAAAGAAAAAATAGAGGAGATCCGCAGCGGTGATGCCTGCGGCCGTTCCGAAAATTCCGCGGCGGCCGTGGCTCACAAACCCGACAAAGGAAAGCCGAAAATGTCGGCGGATAAAAGTTCCTTTCCCAAGGGCAGTTACCGCTACGGCGAGGATGGGACTGTGGAGGAGATAATCGAGAAGTTCTCAGATACGGTTCTTGAGGATATACCGATGTTTCCCGAGGCTGTACATACACCCCCCGGAAAGTCGGACGGAGTCAAACGCAAGCCCGCCCGCAGGGTCGCACCCTATGATGTAAAGGTTTCCGAAAAGACGGAGGATAAAGCTGTTATTTCCAAAAAGCCCCGCGAGGTCAGGAGCAGCGGTCCCGCAGGACACCGCAGCCGTGTGCGGGATCGTTTTATTAAAACAGGACTTAAAGGCTTTTCGCCCCATGAGGTAATGGAAATATTACTGTTTTACACCATTCCACGCCGTGACACCAAGTCCATAGGACGTAAGCTTATTGACAGCTTCGGCAGCGTCTGCGGGGTGTTTGACGCAGACCGCAGGGAGCTTACCAATATCCCCTTTGTTACCGAGCGCACGGTGCGGCTCTTTAAGCTTATTCCTGCTGTTGCGGATTTTCGGGAAACTTTTGATATAAATCGTATCAGACCTTATGAGGATTACAGCCGTGTCATGAAAGAGTTTATCCCCAAGCTGCAAAAGAATATTGAGGGCAAGCTGCGGATAGCCTGCTTTTCTCCCGATTTGAAGCTTATGTGCATTTCGGATATCCCCCTGCGGGAAGATGACTTTAACCTCGATACCGTTCGCCTGGCCGCAAAGAATATCCTTGATTCCAAATGCTCGGGCACGGTGCTTGTCCACAGTCACGATAAAAATGCAGCCCCCACGGAAAACGACATTGATTTTACGGGAAAAATAGGCAGCATTTTGTCTATCATGGGGATAGAGCTTATAGACCACATTATTCTGAGCGCTTCCAAACCCTATTCCATAAGGCGTAATCTGAACTGGGAGCAGCTGATAGCTAAAGGTTAAGGATCTGTCGGAAGCTTTTCCGATTCCTGCATTCTGTACCTTGCCTCTTGTTGTCATACTGATCTCCATTAGAATTATGGACAGGAAATCGCCGCAAAAGCTTTAATATATGCGGTTTTGCGGCGAGAGATTGTACATAATGGGGTGAGAGATCAGTATCACACTGCCTCTATCCGATACAGCATACTGGGTCTGCCGCCTGTTTCGTAGTTCATCCGACCGCTTACTGTGCCCTTTTCCATAAGGTAGTTCATATACCGCCTTATGGTCACCCGTGACAGTCCTGTTTTATCGGCGATCTCCTCTCCCGTCATTTCCGCACCGCCGCAGCCGCGGAGGAACCCCACGATAATATCCAAGGTCTGTCCCTGAATGCCCTTAGGCAGTTCTTCCTCGGGGGCAGCGGACTGCCCCATAAGGTCGTCGATATTCCGCTGACTGAGATTGTCCAGGTCATGAAAAGCGTCCTGCTGCCGCAAAAAGGTTTGCAGCGCACGGTCGAAACGCTCTGGTTCAAAGGGTTTAACCAGATAATCCACTATCCCGTAGCGCAGCGCCTCTTCAATGGTGACAGTGTCATTGGCAGCCGTTACCATTATCACCGACACGGGCAGCCCCTCTTCACGTATCTTTTTGAGCAGCGCAAGCCCGTTCATCCTTGGCATATACATATCCAGAATGCATAAATGCACCGTGTTTGTTTTAATATACTCCAGCGCCGCCGCGCCGTCTCTGCACACCGCCGCAGTGTGGAAATGAGGATTGCGGCTTACATATTGCTTGTTTATCATGGCGACCATAGGGTCATCCTCAATTATCAGGACTTCATACATTCCGACCTCACTCCCTTTCCGTTCCGATCACCGTCCGAAGCCGATCCCTCCGCACTTCGCAGGAGGATATTTTTATATATTTATGATACCACAATGCAACAAAAAAAGTCCATTGCAAAATAATGAAATTTACGTAAATAATAAAGTACCGTAAACGCCCGTTCAACATTAAGGAAACACTGATAAATTGGTTTTAAAATTATTTTGATTTCCCAAATGGCTATGTGTGGCGGCTTTTCCCCCGCCGTAGGCGGAGGAAAAGCCTTTAATCGGCAGTTCCTTAACTGTTGATCGAAACAGTAAAGCTTGTTCCCACATCAATTTCCGACTCTATTTCCATGCTGCCGCCGCAGCGCTTGACAAGTCCGCTTACCACATACAGCCCCGTGCCCCGTCCCTCACCTTTTGTGGAAAATCCGTTCTCAAATATCTTTTCACGGTTTTCCTCGGGTATGCCGCCTCCCGTGTCGTCCACGTTTATCACCAATGCACCCGGTTTTGTGAATATGCCTACCGTCAGCTCCTTGGGGGGGTGCTCCTTTTCGTTCATGGCGTCCATTGCGTTGTCCAGCAGATTTCCGATAATGGTCACAAGATCCCCCGACGAAACGGAAATATCGCTGCGCGTAAGTTTGCTGCCCTTTTCCAGCGCAAAATCTATACCCAGCTCGCCTGCCCGCTGCCATTTTCCTATAAGCAGAGCGGCAACCGTGGGATCTTCGATATTCTTGATGATATTCTGCATTACCCGCCGATGAGTAGAGGTGTAGCTGCCGATATATTCGATCGCTTCCTTGGTATTGCCCATCTGGATAAGCCCTAAGATAACATGGAGCTTGTTATTGAAATCGTGATTGTTAGCCCTCATGCTGTCCACCATGTACCGCACGCCGCTGAGATCCTCCATGAGCTTTGTAAATTCCGTCCTGTCACGCATAATGCAAAGTCCGCCCACGATCTTTTCCTGCTCCATTACAGGGATAAGGTCGGCAATGATCTCAAGGCTGTTTTCCGTGTGCAGGGCTGCGCCGAAGATCTTTTCCCCCTTTTTAAGAGTCTCCTCCGTCATAAGCCCTCTGCAGATGTCGGAAACACGCTGTCCCTTACCGCTTTTTATGCAGAGCATTTTTTGTGCGGCGCCGTTTAGGTAAATGACATTTTCCTCCCTGTCAAAAGCCAGAATGCCCTCCTCCAGTGATTCCAGAATATTGTCCCGCAGACTGAACATGGCGCTGAAGGTGTCGGGCTCATAACCTAAAAGCAGCTTTTTTATCCTGTCCGACAAATGCCGTGACAATATCCCCGCCAGCCCCAGCACCACAGCTGCAGCGCAGGTGTGGACTGCCACTGTGTTTATTATCAGCCTGTTGATGTTCTGCTGAAGCATAACAGCCAGCACAAAGCCTGCCGCCTCGCCGTTCTCGCTGTAGATAACGCAGTAAGCCCGCCTCTGCGCACCGGAAGGCCCTGTGTCCCCTGTGACATAGAATGACTTGCCCCGCTCCGAAAATTCCGGGAGCGTGCCGTCGTAGACCGTGCCTATGAGCGCAGCATTGGTGTGATATTTACGTATGCCGTCCGCACCCACCACCGAGATAACGTCCACCCCCGACAGGGAATTTTTAAGGGAATCAAGGTAAGTCTGCATAAGCCCGCCGCTGTCGGAGTCTCTTGCCAGAGCGTTTTTTACCACCTGTGATCCTGCCACGGCCTGAGCCATATTTTCGAGGTTTCTGTCCAGCCGTTCTCTTTCCGAGTTTATATTCGCTGCCACGCTCACTGCTGCGATAAGCACAGTCATAAAGGTCACGAGAACGATAAGGGTTTTCATGGCCTCTTTTTGGATTTTTCCAATAGGACGGGATCGTGTAGCTTTTGTTTTTTCGGGGGATATTTTTCGGGACATAATTTTTCTCCTTTTTAATGCTTAAACGCCGCTATGGCTTTTCCCCCTCGCACGCCGGGGAATGGCTTTTCTCTCTCACGTGTCGAGAGACTGTGATTTTTTGCATACTGTAAATGAGTTGTTAAAATGCGTTGGTTGACGGGAAATTGTGACTTGCCGGTCAAACGAAATGTGACTTTGTTTTTGTAATGCTTGAATTGGCAGGCAGCTGTAAGTGACGGTGCAAAGGGGGACACCCAAAGAGAGGGGAGG
>CAMWIR010000034.1 GCA_947174365.1 uncultured Ruminococcus sp.
GCAAATTCTTGCATCTTGCCTCTAACCTCTTGCCTCTAATAAACACCTTTAAGCCTGTTGAGATACCGTTTTTTAAAACACAAACGGCTTTTCTCACAGGCTTTTTTTGGCACTTATATTTATTATATCACATTTTTTTGAATTGCACAACTATTTTACTTCAAAAATTCTGATATTTTCCGCAGGAATTGTCACCTCGCTTAACAAAATGTCTTTAATTTGTGCTGCCTGCTCTGCCGTCAGACCCTCGGAGCGGACAACTATGCTGGCAGTGCTGCCGTCAAGGTAAACAACGCATTCGTTAAAGCCCTGAGCCTTGATAAGTGTCTCGATCTTGCTTTCGCTTTCGGAAAGCTGCGAAAGGCTGACAGCCTCCATGGTGTATGCTGCATTTTCCTCGTCGGTAAGATCGCCGCCGCCCAGTATTGCGGAAAGAGTTTGAACAGCGTCATCCCTTGATGTCATGCGAGAAAGTCTTGCCTGAGCGAAAAAGTCCGAAGTGTCGGCATTTACGGCATAGGTGCCGCTCTCGGCGTCAGCGCCGTCTGCATTTACAAATTCGGCGTCGCCGTAATTTGCCTTAGATTCATAGCTTGCAGGGGAATTCCCGCCAAAGCTTACATCTGCCTCAAGTTCGTTTTCCACCTCGGAAAATACATAGTTCATGTACACAGCAATACCCAGCACCAGAGTAAGGCTGGCAAGGATTATCTGCTTTTTGCCGATAATGAGATTTGGTTTGCGCATAAATTTATCCTCCTGTTTTATGAGTTGATTTTGGTCGGGACACCCTAATATCCCTATTTCATTTTCGAAACGTGAACGCTGCCTGAGGGAATGCCCAGAGCAGCCGTTACAGCCCTTACCACCTCCTCCTTTACCCTGTCCGAGCCGCCCCCCTCGCAGACCACCACGACGCCGGTTATTTTCGGTGCATTGACGGTCTTTACAAGAGCCTCCTCCTTTGAGCCGTTTTTCAGTATCACATGGTCCCTTTCCTCCTTTCTTTCGGATTCGTTTTCGGCGTAAACATACTCTCTGGAGCCCTTTGCCGTAACCATTACCTTAGTGTCTCCCACCCCGTCAATGGCACAAAGAATTCCCTCCAGCTCATCCTCTGTACGTCGGATAAAGTCTTCCTCACTCAAAGCTTCCTCCGAAAGCTCGGAATCTGTGACCTCGGAAACTTCTTCTTTACCGCCGTCGCCCAAAAGTATCATCAGCATGGCGCAAAGTCCCAGCCCTGCGCATAGGTAAAGTCCACGTTTGCTGTCCTTCAGACGGGAAAAAAGTTCCTTTGCCTTTGCCGAAATTTTTTCCCAAAGATCCGCAAATCTTTCATAAATACTCATTTTTATTATCCTTTCTTTAAAAGGGATCTTGATTTGATCTGCACTCAAATGCCGCCTGACTTTTCCACTGTTGACCGGGTGCTTTTTTTACCAAACCCTGCCTCTTGCTTCTTGCCTCTATTCTCTTGCCTCTGTCTGCACAGTGACCTCATCAATTTCCAGAGCCTCACGGGCAATTTGCTCGGTTCGTTTAACATTGGTGCTGTCCGAAGAACCGAGAACGATTTGGGCACTGATAATAGATATGCTTCCGTCGGGAGAATTATTTACATTAACGGAAATTTCCAGAGGATAAATATTTTCATTCCGCAGGATCTCCTCCAGACTGTCGCAGATATTCCGAGAGATCCCCTCATTAAGAATACGTTCCGCCGCTTCGTTTGCCGCCTCATAGCTGTAGACATCGGCGCCGCCGAAATCAATGCTGATATCCGCCCCGATAATCCGGGGAACGATCACAAGAAGCATGACAAGTGCAAAAATGACTCTGAGCTGCCCCGAAAATTTTTCCGAGGGGAGCATATTTCCCATAATCGAAAAAACTATCCCCAGAAAGCAAGCCGCCGCAGAGACCTCACGAAAAGTACCCATAATTTTAAACCTCCCATATACCGAATAAGACGGATTACATTAAACATGACCCGCAATTTTTAAGCCTCTTGCCTCTGACTCTCTTGCCTCTAAACGCCTACCGCCATCATTATCAGGGTAGACACGATAAAGAGCACTCCGAAGCAGGCAATGACCGCTGCCGTAATGCTGAGCACCGATGCCGCTCCTCCGAAAAATCCCGCCAATTCGCTTTGACCGAAAAGCTCCGCCGCCGCCTGCCCCGCGGTCATTACAAGATACATACAAAAGGTTTCCAGAACAGGCGGCAAAAGCACCGTCAGCAAAGCGATTATCCCGAAAGCACCGGCAGCTCCCTTCAGCATTCCAAGTCCCGATCGCATGGTACTATAAGCCTCCGCCACAGCGCCACCCACCACAGGCACAAAGTTTGACACCATAAATTTCGCAGCCTTTATCCCCACCGTGTCCGCTGCCGTGCCCACAAGGCTTTGCAGGGATAACAGCCCCGTGAAGATCGTCATCATAAAGCCCATAAGCAGCGAGCACCACTTTTTTATCAGTCCCGTCAGGGAGGACAGGGAAAAATCGGGATTTACAGCGTCGATTATATGCATTGCCATGCAGATGGACGCGGCGGGCATAATGATCTTTTCCGCCGCCCTCACCGCAAATTCAGCCGCCGCCAAAAGTATGCCGCTGTAGGCTGCGGAAGCCCCCACATTGCCCGAGGCAGCGCATATTCCCGCAAACACGGGAACGTAGCTGAGCATAAAATCTCCCCCTGAGGAAAGAGTCGTGGTGACCGAATTTATGCAGCTTTCCATTTTCGGGATAACTATAGTAACAGCCGTCAGCACCGTTACCGTGCGGCAGATCTTAAGTCCTCCCGGAGTGTTCACAGCGTCTGCCGCAGCATAGGAAGCCCCCGACATTATAACTATCGCAAACACCATGCCCGCCAGCTTTAAGGGAGCGACAGCGCTGTTTTTCAGCTTCTCCCACATATAGGCTATGACCGTTTTCGGCGACAGCGCCATTACTCCCTCGGTGCTGTCGGGGGTGATGTTGTTTTCCGCCAGAAAGTCTGCTGCTTCATAAGAAAGCCCGTCCCCCGCCCTATCCGCTCCAAACTCCGCAGCAAGGTCGTTTTCCGCTCCGTAAACCTGAGCGCCCGAAAGAAATATCATCCCCAAAGCTGCAAACAACGGGAATATGTATTTCACCATCCGCTTCATTTTCATAGATCCTCCGCATTCACGAAAATTAAACAACACAGAAATTAAATCCCGGCAGACTTTCGATACCAATTGACAAATCATCCGAAAAGTCATAAAAATGAGATCTTGCCGCCCATTATTAATTATTAAGGATGCGCTGATTAAAGCATTCCCTAAAAAATATGTTGTTCGTTAAATGTCCATTTGGCAAGGTTTTCTCCGCCGCCACGGTCATTTGTGCCCTCGGGGAGAAAACTTATAATCAGCAGTTCCTTAATTATTAATTAATTGTATCGCCAGATCTGCCGCCTTTTCAAAAAGAGGCAGGGATATCAGCAGAAGAGCGGTCTTGCCTGCGGTCTCCGCCTGCACCGCCAAAGCACCCTCGCCGCTGTCACGGCATATTTCACCCGCAAGAGTGGTAAGGTAGCATATCCCCAGACCCTTCATCATTATGTCAAGATACCCGCCGTCCGCCCCCGTGCGGTCGTAAAGCCGCCCGATAAGCTCCGCAGCCGGGGCAAGAGCGCCTATGACCGCCGTCATAACTGCCACAGCCGCCGCAGTTTTCACAAATACCGAGTACTCCCTGCCCGTGTTGTCAAACACTTTGCAAAGGGCGGCTGTGAACACGCACACCCCTGCTATCATCATCAGCTTATCCCCCGGCATAGGCTATATACCGAAGGCGCTGCGCACAGCGTCAAAAAGCTGTTCAATGTAATCTATAAGCATCATCAGCACCACCACCAGACCTGCAAGGGTGGTCATCAGCGCCTGCTCGTCCCGTTCCGCTTTTTTCAGCAGAATGTTCAGCACCGACACGATTATCCCCACCCCCGCAACCTTGAAAATAAGCTCAATATCCATTTTGATTCTCCCGGTTTTTTGAAAATAGATTTAATTTTTAGAAGAACAGACTGCTCCAAAAACTGTTTATTAAGGTTATTGCATTTACAGAGTTACCGAGCCGCAAAACAAAAAAACTTTTGTTTAGAGGCAAACAGGTTGGCTGCGGCGGCACAACGATCATACAATAATTATCGCAATAAGAGCTCCTGCCACTGCCCCTAACGAACGGTAAAGCCTGCCCTTGGCAGTATATGCCTCACGGGACAGTGCCGCAAGCCTGTCCGCCTCCGAGCCGCAAAGGGAGAGGGCGGAAAGCTGCCCTTCGCAGTCGCAGGAGCCGAGAATATCTCCGATATTATAAAGCAAGTCCCGCTCCTCCCCCGAGAATGCTGCCTGAGTCTCTACTGCCCGCCGCCAGCAGGCGCAAAAGGTCTCATTCCCCTCATAAAACAGAGCCGCATTTTTCCACAGCTCTCCCAAAAAGCACAGCCCCGACAGACTTTCATCCTCCGCCAACCGCCGGGAGATCTCCGACACCTCTATGGCCTCATAGCGGATCATCAGCCGCAGCTTTTCTATCATCAGCCGCACCTGCTGCATATTTTCCGCCTTTCCTTTAAGCCCCGCCGAGGCAAAGCACCCTGCGGCACAAGAGGTCATTATCAAAATAATTATCCCGAATATTTTCACGCTCCGCCCCCCTTTGCGTTGGCGGAACTCACGCCCAGAGCGCTGCCCTTGACAATGCCCTCGATCCTGCGATTCTTAACAAACACCGCAAACTCAAGCGCTCCCAATGAAAAAAGCCTGTAAAGCCGTGTGCGCATAATGAGCCGCTCGGGGTCGGGGCAGTGAACGGCAGCCGCAATTTTAACGCCGCAGCCTGCCGCATACTCCAAAGCGGCAATATCCTCATCTCCTCCAACCTCATCGCAGAAGATCATGCGGGGGTTCATGGAGCGTACTGCCGTCATAATGCCCTCGGGCTTTAAAAAACCGCTCAGTATATCCGTCTGAAGCCCCACCTTGTTGGCGGGAACTCCGCCTGTCACCGCTGCGATCTCCTCCCGCTCGTCAACAAGGGTCACGGGAAATTTATCCCCTGCAATGCGGCAAAGATCCCGAAGAACAGTCGTTTTTCCCGCCCCCGGCTCGCCGCATATGAGCACTCCGCAGGGCAGCTGCACAGCAGCCGCAATTTCCTCGGCAGCCCCCTGCACTTCACGGGCAATGCGAAGATTTATGCTGCTGATATGGCGGATATTCTCCGTCCTGCCGCCGGCATTTGCTACGGATGTGCCGCAGATACCCGCCCTGTGCCCCCCTGGCAGGGTGACATACCCCTTGGCAATGCTCCCCTGAAAGCTGTGTACGGAATACCGGCAGACCGCCTCAAAGGTTCTCCGCACGTCCTCCGCAGTTACATACAGGGCATTTTGTGGGTCGTATTCCCTGCTGCCGTTTTCATTTACAAGAGTGCTCCCCGAGGAGTCGGTAACGGCAAGGGGCAGCCCTGCTCGCAGGCGTATCTCACAAATGTCACCCTTAAAATTTTCTATCGCCTTTAATACGCCCCCGAAAAAATAACGCAAATATGTACGATCCATTTTTGTTTGCAACTCCTTAATCATAAGCAAGAGATCTGAGAGGCAAGATTTTTGCAATTGCCCTTACTGTCAAATCCTGCTTTTTATTTAGCTAAGCATAAACTCCTGCAAGCCTGTGAACAGGGTATACGCCACCTGTCGGCGGTAGCCCTTATCGCAAAGGCGGGCTGCCTCTGCGGGGTTGGATAAAAAGCCGCATTCCGCCATAACTGCGGGATTATTGCAGTAATAACAAAGGTACAGCTCCTTGCCGCAAAGCTTGGTCTCCCTTGTGTTATCGGGCTGGAGATTCTGCACGAAAAGATTCTGAAGAATGGAGGCAAAACGCTCGCTGTCGGGATTTGTCGAAGAATAGAACATCTGCGCTCCGCTGTACTTCGGGTCGGTGAATGTATTCTGATGTATGGACAGGCAAACGGCACCCGGAAATTTATTGAAAAGCTCCAGCCTGTTTTCCATATCCGAGACCTTTTGATTGCGTATTCCCGTGACCCCCTCGTCGTGAATGGAGGTGTCCCTGTCACGGGTCACTGCCACATCAAAGCCGTACAGCCTGCACATATCACGGACGGTGAGCATGATTTCAAGGTTTATCCCCTTTTCGGTAACTCCTTCTGCCGTTGAGCAGCCCCCGTCCATGCCCCCGTGACCGCTGTCAAGAACTATCACCTTTGAGGGAGTTTCCGCCAACGCCTCGGGGGTGTTTACATAAACCGCATTGTTTATCTGCCTTGCGGCGTAACCTATCATAACTGCGGACGCCATTACCGCCATTGCCGAAAATACTGCCGTTTTGTATTTTTTTATTTTTTTATGATCTGCTTTCAAAGCTGCTACCGCCTTTCCGTTTTTTTAATTTATATGAAGTTGTCCGAAAAATTATGACCTGATTTTAATAAACCGACGGTCCATATGTCATTTTAAATCCCGCTGAAAAATTTAATGTATTTTGTTCGGTATTTTCTTAAATTACCCCTTGACAAACAGAGAGCAGTATGGTATATTTATGATAGGGAAATTATATCCTGAATTTACTAAAAGGAGTTGATATTTATGGCAATTGGCGGAATAGGCAGTTACAGCAGCTACAATTCCTGGTTGTCGGGCATTTACGGCAGCGGCTACTCATCAAAAAAGAAGACCACGGCTGCAAGCAATTCGGATCTTCAGGCTTTGATGAAGCTGGCGGACGAAGTTCGTTCCCCTGCGTACAGGAAGAAAATGAACGAAATGTTCTCAACTTCCTCGGATAAGACCGGCAGCAGCACCGGCGACGGAGAGATCGGTTCCGTATCCTCCGAGCTGAGTCTCGCAAACACCTCCGACAGTCTCAAAAAGGCAGCCTCGTCCCTCAGCGCTATGAGCGCAAAGGACATTGAGGACGGTGACGCACTTGTAAGCACGGTAAAGAAATTTACCGAGGCATACAACTCCACCATTGACGCCATGGGCAAGTCGGACAGCGTAAACGCCCTGAGCGAAGGCCTTAGAATGACCGACACAGTGAAAATGCACGCAAAGTCCTTAAAGCGTGTGGGCATTACCGTGGGCAGCGACAACAAGCTTTCCGTAGATGAGGAACTGCTCAAAAAGGCCGACAAGAACGTGGTAAAGAGTCTGTTCACAGGCAACTACTCCCCCGTTAAGCGCATAGCCGACAGGGCTGAGGATATCACCGCAGCAGCCAAGAACAAGGCGCAGACAACCTCGTTCAGAAATATGCTTTACGGTAATTCCACTTCAAATTCCTACGGCTACGGCTCGACAGGCATTTTCGGCGGAAACGGCTTTAACTTTGCTACCGGTCAGCTGATGGATCTGTACATCTAAATTCAAGAATCAAGAGGCAGGAGTCAAGATGTTGAACGCTTTCGGCGTGTATTAAATTTCTTAATCTGCCCGAAAAACAAGAGGCAAGATATTGTAAGCTTTCAGTGCATGCACTGAATTTACAAATATCTTGCCTCTTATCTTTTTCATTTCGCAAATAAATTATCCGCTGATTTTAAGAATTCCCACCGACTGAAGCAGCAGCAGAAACAGCAGTATGGGAGCTATAAACTTTATCATGACCACATAAAGCGTTTTTCTCCCGAATTTCACTCCCCCGCTTGTTACCTCGTCGATTATCACCTTGGAGCCTGTGACCCAGCCTATCAGAATGCAGGTAAGCAATGCCACCAGCGGCATAAGGCAGTTATTGCTGATATAATCCATAATATCCAGCACCTGCGCCACAGTGCCGTTGGGGAGCGTTACCTCAAAGTAAAGCAGATTATATCCAAGGCAAACTATAATTCCACCCACAAGGGCATAGGCTGTCACAATGGCTGCGCTCTTTTTTCGTGTTAATCCGAACTTATCCATTATACTGGAAACTATAGCCTCCATTACCGACACGGAAGAGGTCACTGCCGCGAACAGCACCATTATAAAAAACAGCGAACCGATAACATTCCCCGCCGTGCCCATTTCCTCGAAAACCTTCGGCAGAGAAACAAACATCAGCCCCGGTCCTGCGGACATTCCCTCTTCTCCCATAAATGTAAACACTGCGGGAACTATCATCATTCCTGCCAGCAGTGCAACGATCGTATCGAAAATTTCGATTTGGTTAATTGACTTCATCAGATTAGCGTCCTTTTTAACATACGAACCGTATGTGACCATTATCCCCATGGCAACGCTTATGGAAAAGAACAGCTGCCCCAAAGCATCGGTTATCACTGCCGCAAAGTCCCCTACGGTCATTCCCGAAAAATCGGGGATAAGGTATATTTTAAGTCCCTCAAGCCCCGTTCTTGTAAAGCCGCTTTCATCGGTGAATTTTAATGTCAGGCTGTAAACGGATATTCCTGCAATAAGTACAAGGAGCGCGGGCATAAGTACCTTATTGTACTTTTCTATCCCCTTGTTCACTCCCGAAAACACCACGAACGCCGTCAGTCCCAGAAATACTGCCATAAAGATCACGGGGAAAACATTTTGGGTGATATACCCGGTAAAATAGCCGTCCTTCGCTGCCTCTGCGCCCTTTCCCGTAATAAAGACTGTCAGGTATTTTACCACCCACCCCCCTATAGTGCAGTAATAGGGCAAGATTATTACAGGCACAAGACACGCCGGTACGCCCACCCATTTGAATTTCGGGTGAATAAGCCCGTAAGCCGTCAGCGGGCTTTGAGCGGTTTTTCTGCCTATGGCTATTTCCGTGGTCAGCAGCGTAAACCCGAAGGTCACCGCCAGTATCACATAGACCAGTATGAACACGCCGCCGTTATCCTTTGCGGCAAGATACGGAAATCTCCAGATATTTCCCAGCCCCACAGCGCTTCCCGCAGCCGCCATGATAAATCCCAGCGTTCCCGTAAAGCTGCTGCGCTTTGCTTTATTTTCCGTTGACATCATCTTCTCCTTTTTATTAAAGAGTGCCGATCTTTTTTCAAATCGGCACTCATATCCTTTTCGGAAAATATAAATTTCCCTCTCTCAATACAGCCTAAAGCTGATGATCTCTAACCTTTGAAAAACGCCTCAAAAGCCTTATACGCCATATAAACATCCAGCTTGCTCACAATTTCATAAGGTGCGTGCATACACAGCACAGGCACGCCCACATCAATGGTGTCCACATCAAGGTTGGCAATATATGCAGCCACCGTGCCGCCTCCGCCCAGGTCGACTCGGCCAAGCTCGCCCGTCTGCCATACGATCTTGTTATTATCCATAAGACGGCGTATCTCTCCCACAAATTCAGCCGAGGCGTCAGACGTGCCCGATTTTCCCCGTGCGCCTGTGAACTTCGTAACCACCACTCCGTAGTTGATATAAGCACAGTTTCTCTTTTCGGTAACATCGGGGAATGTGGGGTCAAGAGCGGCATTAACATCGGCCGAGAGACACTTTGAGCGGCTGAGAACATCTCTGCCCTTTTCGCCCATTGCCTCTGCCAGATCCTCAATGAAATATTTAAGATATGCCGACCGAAGCCCGGTGTTTCCGTCCGAACCTGTTTCCTCCTTGTCGGTGAGCACAGTCACAGCGGTAATATCGGGAGTTTCGGACAAGCTCAGCTGAGCCGTCAGCGCCGTGTAAGCGCAGACTCTGTCGTCATGACCGTATGAGCCTATCATGCTCCTGTCAAAGCCGATGTCCCTTGCTTTAAAGGCAGGCACAGCCTCCAGCTCCGCAGAAATAAGATCGTCCTCCCTAATGCCGTATTTTTCATTCAGCAGCCGCATAATATTAAGCTTTACTCTGTCGCTTGCCTCGTCGTCCTTAAAAGGACGGGAGCCTATGAGAATGTTCAGCTCCTCGCCTTTTATTATCTCCCCCGCAGCCCTTTTCATCTGCTCCTGAGCCAGATGCGGCAAAAGATCGGTAACGCAGAACACGGGATCGTCATCTTTCTCCCCCACGCACACATCCACCGTGCTGCCGTCCGCCTTTACAATCACTCCGTGAAGCGCCAGAGGGATAGTCCCCCACTGGTATTTTTTTATGCCGCCGTAATAATGGGTCTTGAAATATGCGGCTTCCTCGCTTTCAAAAAGAGGGTGCTGCTTTAAGTCCAGCCTTGGAGAATCAATATGAGCCGCCGCCAGCCTTACCCCCTCTTTAACGCCCTTTTTGCCGATATGGGCAAGCAGTATTGCCTTACCTCTGTTCACTCTGTAGACCTTGTCTCCCGCCTTCAGCTTCTGCCCCGCCTTAAAGGGCTTGTAGCCTTTCTTTTTGGCGGCAGCCTCCGCATATTTCACAGCCTCACGCTCGGTCTTGCATAAATTTAGGAATTTCTTATAATCCTCGCAATATCCGTCGCACTCGGAAACAGTTTCCTCCTCCACACACAGAATGCCGTTTTTACGGTTGCTCAGAAGCTCCTCTGAAAGCTTCTTTCCCTCTGATTTTTTTGCCATAACTATTTGACCTCCTGTTAAAATTTATTTGATCCTTCACCATGAATACTTATTAAATAAAGTAAATATTTAAGTGCTGCATAACTTAAAAAGTCAAAGGAACATATGCTTATCCGACGCTTTTACATTCTTAGCTCAACAGCTCTTTGATCTTCTCATCGGACATTCCCATAGCTTTAAATTTGAATATAAGCTCCCGATCCCTTTCTTTTCTTCCCTCTTTTCTTCCTTCTTTTCTCCCCTCGATCCTGCCTATCTCAATGTTCTTTTTCTTTTCCGCATTGTAGTACTGTTTTTGCAGAAATTCCTCATCAAATAATTCCGACATCATATTATATACCTCCTTTTCATGAGCGGTAAGATAGGGCACAAGATAGCCCTTTTCCTTGCTTATCCTAAAGGTTTCCCTTATACATTCCATCTTATCCCTGTAAATTTTCCTCTGCTCGTCATAGGTCTTGCAAAAGCCTATATACTGCCCGTAGATCGTTTTAACGTCTTCTCCGAGAAGCACCTTTACGCGCACCTCCAAAGTAGGATCGCCTCCGAAAAAATCATGGGAAAGAGATACCTCGTTCGTATCGGGAAAAGAAAATTTCGGTTTGCTGTCCCCAGTATAGATCACATACAGCTCAGGCACGGGAATATCCACCCTTGACGAACCGTGCTCACTCTGTTCGGCAGCATAAATATAACGCTTGTAGGTTTCCGAAATATAAAACAGCATTCGCAGCGCAATGTTCGGATTCCAGGTACTCTGCGCCTCCGCAAGGATTATAAGCTTATCCCTGACCGTAAAGCCCAGGTCGTTATACAAGGTATTGACCGTGACCGACTCAATTGTCTGTATGCTGATATCGGCAGGCACAACTGTTTCATCCTCCGGATGAAGATCCTTGTAAAAGGTGCAGATATTGTTTATATCGCTGAACAGGTTGGTAAATACACTGTCCTTTGATTTTCGCTTTACCGTTTCAATATCCATTCCAATATCTCTTCCTTCCTATTTCCATTATACCATATTTTTTCAAAAAAGCAAATAAAAAAGCCAAAGATTTTCCGGAAATTTTCCAATCAGTCATATCAGTCATACAAATTCTTATACGCCTCATACGCCCTCATGACCTTGTCAACATAGTGCGCCGTGACCGCCGAGGGGATCTTGTCCAGCACCTTTCCGTCTGAGCTGTATTCGCTGTTTTCCAGCCAGCCGTTCACCGTTCCCCGTCCCGAGTGATATGCAGCCAGCGCCGTCCGCTCGTCGCCGTATTCCTCGCAGAGAAGCTTTAATAAATATGTCCCGTATTCTATATTGTACTCGGGAACATACATATAGTCGTAGCTTATCTCCCGCTTGTCCTCCATGCGGTAGCCTACCCAGTCGTAAGCATCCTCCATAAGCTGCATAAGCCCCCTTGCCCCCACATCGGAACAGGCATTGGGGTCAAAGCCGCTTTCGGTCTTTATCACCGCATAAATAAGCCTCTCGTCCACATCATAGCGCTTACTGCACATACTCACCTGCTCGGAAAATTTCCTTGGATATATATAATCACGGCTTATTTCGGGGAGCTCCAAAGCTCCTATTATGAGCAGTCCCATTATAATTATCCCGGGCAACAGCCCTTTTCGCCTGCTCCTTTTGGGATGGGCAGACACACCCCTCATTCTCCGGGGTTGACCCTGTATCGCATTTGCCATAATACTCCTTTATCTTGTCCGCAGCTTCCGCAGCCCTTTGAATAAGCTCCTCTCTGCTGCCGTTGTTTACTATCACATAATCCGAATGAGCTGTAAAAAACTCCTCGGAAAGCTGGGAGGAAAATCTCTTTTTCGCCATTTCCTCCGTAATGCCGTCCCGCTCGGTTATCCGCCCGAGTCTTATTTCTTCACGGGCGGTAACGCTTATTATAAATTCGCAAAGGTCGTCCGCCCCTGCCTCGAATAAGGTCGGTGCGTCCAGTAAAATAAATCTTGCCCCTCGGTCTCTAAGGCTGTCGATCTTTAAGGTTATCCGAAAAATAATGTAAGGGTACATTATCCCGTCCAACTGCCGCAAGCGCTCCCTGTCGGAAAAAACTATCTCCCCCAAGTGTTTCCTATCTAGCGAACCGTCAGGCAAAATTATCTCCCGCCCGAAAGCCTCGGATAATTCTTTAAGGCAGGGCGATCCCCTTGCCGCCACTTCTCTTGCCACCTTGTCGGCGTCTATCACCTCAAAGCCATGCTCGGCAAATACCCCGCTCACCGTGGATTTGCCCCCGCCGCTCTGACCTGTAAGCCCTATTATATGAGGTCTCGGATTTGCATTGCTCATAGCAATATCACCTCAAACCCCGCAGCACGCAGCAAGCGATTGTACACCGCCAGCCCCACGCCGTCACGACTCGGAGAACGGACATATACCCTTTCATAACCCTCATCATCCACCCGCCGCAGGCAGTCGAAAACCTGCCTAGCCTGTTCCTCGGAGGTATAACCGTAGGTTATGTATTTTTTTCCCAAAAATACCTCTTCATCGCCGTCAAATATCATGGCGCAGACCTTGCTGTCAACAGTGCTGTCAATAGTGCCGTCCGTATTTTCCATATATCCCGCCAGTGCCTCGGCACTTCCCTCAATAAGCGTTACCGCCGCTTTAGGGGAATAATGCCTGTATTTCATTCCCGGGGACATAACTTTTTCTCCCTCGTTTATCATTTCTGTGACCCCCCTGTCGCAGATGACCTTGCCTATCCCCGTCATAGCCTCAATGTCCTCTTTTGAAACAAACCCCGGCCGCAGGATACGCACATCTCTGTCCCCCTCAAAGCAAACAACCGTGGACTCCACCCCCACAGCGCAGTCCCCCCCGTCCACCGCAGCGGGGATACGCCCTTTCATATCCGCCACTACATGAGAAAACCTCGTGGGACTGGGGCTTCCCGATAAATTCGCCGAGGGCGCAGCCAGCGGAAAACCGCACTCTTCAATTATCGCCCTTGCCGCCCTGTGAGCGGGAAATCTTATCCCCACCGTGTCCAGTCCTCCGCTGGTCTGGGGAGGGATAATATCTGATTTTTTCATCACCATGGTAATAGGTCCCGGCCAGAATGCCTCCGCCAAGATCTCTGCCGCCGCAGGCACTTCCCTTGCATATTTATATATGTCAGGCTTCCCCGAAATATGAACGATCAGCGGATTATCTCCCGGTCTGCCCTTAGCCGAAAATATTTTTTTCACAGCTTCTCTGTCAAGAGCGTTTGCCGCCAGTCCGTAGACCGTTTCCGTGGGTATGGCAACAACCTCGCCTTTTTTGAGTATCTCCGCTGCCGCCCTTATCCCCTCTTTGTCCGGGGATAACATTTTTGTATTGTATTCCATTTTTGGATTTCGCACTCCGTTTTTTATAAAAATGAACAGCTGCACTTGGCTGTATGGTGACGATCACAAAAACAGCCACTCTATCAGTTCATTATTAATTAATTTTCCTCCGCCAGCTTCGCCGCCCTGTCCGCAGTGGTAAGAGCGTCGATAACCTCGTCCAGATCGCCGTTCAGAATACTCTCCAGCCTGTAAATAGTAAGCCCTATACGGTGGTCTGTCAAGCGGCTCTCGGGGAAATTATAAGTGCGGATCCTCTCCGAGCGGCTGCCCGTGCCTACCTGGGAACGTCTGTCGGAGGCTATCTTCTCGTTTTTCTCCGTCAGAAGCCTGTCATAAAGCCTCGAACGCAGTATCTTCATAGCCTTGTCCTTGTTCTTGTGCTGACTTCTCTCGTCCTGACACTCCACTACCGTCCCCGTGGGAATGTGGATTATCCTGACCGCCGACTCGGTCTTGTTAATATGCTGTCCTCCCGCACCCGAAGCCCTGAACACATCTATTTTAAGATCAACGGGATTTATCTCCAGCTCTATCTCATCAGCCTCGGGCAAAACCGCCACAGTTACCGTGGACGTATGAATGCGCCCCTGAGACTCGGTCTCGGGAACTCTCTGAACCCTGTGCACGCCGCTTTCATATTTCAAGCGGGAATACGCCCCCGCCCCCTCAACGGAAAATGCGATCTCCTTATACCCTCCAAGCTCCGTGGCATTCTCATTCAGTATATCTATCTTCCACCTGTGCGCCTCGGCATACATACCATACATCCTGAACAGCGACCCCGCAAAAAGGCTGGCCTCCTCGCCGCCTGCGCCGCCCCTTATCTCGATAACAACATTCTTGTCATCGTTGGGGTCACGGGGTATAAGCAGGACTTTCAGTTCTTCTCCCGTCCGCTCCTGCCCCGCCCGTGCCTCGTCAAGCTCCTCACGGGCAAGCTCTTTCATCTCCTTGTCGGCGCCGCTTTCTTCTATTATCTCCAGCGCCTCTGCCTCAGACTTCCTGTAGCCCTCATATTCCCTGTATTTCTCAACTATCGGCTCTAAAGCCTTGTACTCCTTCATCAAAGACGTGTATTTCTCATTATCCCCTATAATATCGGGCATTGTCAGCTTTTCCGCAATATCCTCGAAATGCTCCTCCGTAGCCCGCAGCTTTTCAAACATTTATATCAATTCCTTCCAAATGTCATTCTTTTTACAATTCACAGCGCTGTTTTCGGTCAACATCTCTACAAGCTGTCCTCCCGCTTATCACCGGGCAGTATCTGCTTTACATTTTTTTCGATTTTTCCCCGTGCCGCCATTATCTCATGACCGCACCCCGCGCACCGCAGCTTAAAATCCATACCCGCCCGCAGCACCAGCATTCGATTATCCCCGCAAGGGTGCGGCTTTTTCATTTTAAGAATATCTCCGACCTTTATGTCCATTCTCCGCCGCTCCCTTCGCGATCTTATACTAATCTCTCGCCCCATTATGTACAGTCTCTCGCCGCAAAACCCATATATGAAAGCTTTTGCGGCGATTTCTTGTCCATAATTCTAACGGAGATTAGTATTGATTTAAACAGAAAAATTTGCAGGCACATATGCCTGTCCGCTAATTTCATACTGCTCCAATTTGCAATATATGGAAACACCGATTAAATTACTGAATAAATATTTGATTTTTTAAACAGCTATGAATTGCGGCTTTCCTACGCATACCGCGGAGAAAAGCTTTTAATCAGCGAATCTATAGGTATATTATACCATATTTCCGTCCGGAAGTGCAAGTCCTTAAAAGTATATTCTCTTAAAACCGAAAAAATATAGTGCTACAGCACAATAATCAACATATCAAAGCATAACAATTTATATAAATTCACCAAAAAAAAAAAAACAGACTGTAGAAAAAGTCCGTTTTCAAGGTTTTGATTTTTTGAGCTGCCGTGCCACAGGGCTTTACGACTCACTCAATGTTACCCGAGATTGGGCTGAAGCGATGCGCTGAGGTTTTCTCCTCGCCGTAGACGAGGAGAAAACCTTTAATCAGCAGTTCCCTAAATTTAAAACAGTTTAAATCATCTGTAGCGCTCGAGATTATTTTTAAGCACTGCCACCTGACCGTCAAGCTCCTCGCTTGCAGCGGCAGCGTTCTGTGCTGTTGCAGAGGTTGTCCCGATGACCGTTTCCACCTCGCCGAGCTTTGCGACAATGTCCGCAAGCATGATCTTCTGCTCTTCGGAAACGTCTGCTATTTCGGAAACGGACTTGCTTATGGAGCTTGTTTCATGTACGACCTCGCCCAGCATTTGGGCAGCAGCATTTGCCGCAGCTGTGCCGCTTTCGATAGTTTTTACGGTACGGTCGATAAGCTCGGCAGTGGAGTTTGCAGCCTCTCTTGATTTTGCCGCAAGATTGCGAACCTCGTCCGCAACAACAGCAAAGCCTTTTCCCGCCGCTCCCGCTCTTGCCGCTTCAACGGAAGCATTGAGTGCCAGTATATTAGTCTGGAATGCTATATCCTCAATAGTAGAGTTCATCTTGACTATCTCTGTGGCGTAATGAGAAATGCTGTTCATAATTTTCAGAAGCTCCTGCATTTTCTCATTGCCGCTGTTGACCGTATCGGTAGCCTTGACTGCTCTTGTCTTGACGTCAAAGGCATTTTCGGAAGACTGCGAAACACGGGTGTTTATATCCTCCAGATTTGCGTGAACATCACCTATAAGCCTCGTTTCGTCGGAAGCAGCACCTGCAAGCTCCGATGCACCCTCGGATACGCTGCGGGAACCGTCGGCGATCTGCTGTGATACCGTGCCCAGCTGTACAAAGGTGGAACGCATTGCTCCGCAGATCCCCCGTATCGACTGCTCCATTGCCGTAAACTCTCCCGCAAACCGGAGCGAACTGTCGTATACAAATTTCCCCGCAGCCATATTTGCAAGTATTCTTCCGATTTCATTTATGTAGGATTTGAGCGACAAATTGGTTGCCTCTAATGAATGGCATATGCTCCCTATCTCATCATTTTCCGCCGCAGGATAATTATGCTCCAGAACGCCGTTGGACATATTTGTAACAATGTTCTCTATATCGGACAAGGGTCTGAGCCTTTTTGTAAACTTGAAATAGAAGAAAGCCCCGCCGCCGAAAATTACAGCGACCGATACTATTATCGCAAATATAATTATATTGTTCAGCTGTGACATTGCTTCACCGTAATCTGCTGCATAAAGAACTTTCCACCCAGTATCGCCGATCGGGACCACAGGGAAATATCTCATTATGCCGTCATAGCCCTCGCCCGAAACAACATTTGTGCTGCCTGCCGCCGCAAGTACGTCGCTGTATATGGGGCCAATGTCAAGAAGCTTTGTTACGACCTCTTCATTGCCCACCAGCTTGTGATCGTAGTCGCTGTTCTGTGAATGGGCTACAATATTGTCCGAAGCGTCCACAAGAACAGCATAGCCGTTGGCATCGGCTTTGAGCTCCTGAGAAAGCACCAGCAGTTCGGAAACCTCAATATCAAGTCCGCATACGCCCAGAACCGTACCGTTATCCGACAGCAGCGGACTTGCTACCGTTATAACTATCTTTCCCGTAATTGCGTCTATGTACGGGTCGGTAACGACCTTTTCCTTAGTAGACTTTGCCGCCTTATACCAGCCTCTCTCCTGAGCCACGTAATTATCCCCCACAGGATAAATGCTGCAAACCATTCCCACAGTATCTGTTTCCCATGCAAGATAGCCGTTCATTATACTTGACGAACATGGGTGAACAACCTCCAGCATATATTGCTGCAATTCGTCCCCGTGCAGGTCATTGTGCACCGCAGCACGTGCAAAGCCGTCGGCAATGGTAGTATGCCGGGTAAACCATGCATCCATTTTTGCGGATTCTGTTGCAACAGTGTGATACAGGTCGGATTTTATCGACTGAGTATATTGAAGGTGAACATTTACCGAGAATATCAGACATACCACAACAAGTGCAGCAGCAAGCATTCCCATTGATGATGTAAGTATGCTGTTCAACAGGCTTTTCTTTTTCATTATATTTTTCCTCCGAATTATATTTTTTCTGTCCGATACCGAAGCAGAACTTCGGACAACAGGAAAATATCTAAATTTTGCTGAGCGCAAGAAGCTCGTCAGCCATGGTCTTTACGCGGTCGAAGGTCTTGGATGTAGCCGATGTTATCTTTTTCTGATTGTCTGTCTCCTCAACTATGGAATTCGCCTTTGAGTAGGAATTCTGCACAAGCTCCTCCATTTGCTGCGCCATTTCGTGAACCTGTCTGCTGCTCTCGCCTGTCCGTTTGCTGTTTTTGGCGATCTGCTCCGTTTTGTCACGGGAATCCGCCTGAAGCTGCCCAAGCTCACGGGCAGACTCCTGTGCTTCCGAGATCTGTGTGATACCGGTGTTTACCGATTTAAGATTCCGCACATTGGATTTTTTCACTTCGTCAAGCATTTCAAGCACCTTTTCCACCACCTCCGAGATAGAAACGCTTGATACCTTGGAACGCTCCGCAAGGGTGCGTATCTCTCCTGCGACTACCGCAAAGCCCTTGCCGTGCTCTCCTGCGTGGGCGGATTCTATGGAGGCGTTTATGGCAAGTATGTTTGTCTGATCCGAGATATTTGTTATCTCATCAACAAGCTTTGTTATATCCGCAATAACATCCTCAAGGCTGTGAATGGATTTTTCGGTCATATCCGCCGAGACTTCTATCTCCCGCATACTTTCCACTGCACGGTCCATCTGCCCGACGTAATTTTCCATACGGCTGCATATGTCGTCGGAAATGCTCATCATTTCGCCTGTTTTTTCGTCAATAGAGGATGTTGCCTCCACCATTTCATTCACCGTACCCTGCATTGAGCTTACATGACTCATGCTCACAGCGCAGTTGCGTGACGTGTCGTTTGCAGAGGACACTATGGCTTCGGTGGCTCTTTGAGACTCGGCCATATCCTTCGCAAGCCTGTTCATCATATCCGCAAGGCTCTGAGAAACATTCCCGCATTTTTCCATGATCTCCCCCACCTGCTCGGAGCTGTGGAGGTTTTCCAGTATTTTTCTTGAAGCTCCCGCCACGCTTATAAATACGCAGCTCATAAGGACGTGCTCTATAGTAAAGCCCATCATATAGGGAACGAACGTAAGATTCGGAGCAGCGTTGCCGTTTGCAACAGCGTCTATGACCCTGTAATAAGTTGATATAAACAGCAGTATGTAGGTTATTACCGAGATCTTGACCGTAAATTTTTTGTCAAAGTACATACAGCTGAAAAGCTGAGCCATACCGTATGTCATATAAATTCCCACAGAAGAATTCATACCCAGCAGCATTATAATAAAACCAACCGACAGTACGCCCACATATTTCATGATCCTTACGGGAACTCCCAGCTTCTGCAAAACAAACGGACCTATCGTGCAGAAGCAGCCTATTATCGAAAGCTTTGTCAGGGCATCGTATTTGATCCAGAAAATGCCAGCCGCAGTCAGTGCGAACAGCGCGGGAAAAACCAGCGTCATCCACAGCAGCACCTTTGTCATGCGTTTGTTTACCTTTGCGTCGTTTTGTTCAAAGAAATCCATATTTTTTCCGTTAACTTCCATATACAGTTTTCCTTTCTTCGGATTTTCAGGAATACTTTTGTATACCTCCGAGGGCACGGTGACACAACATTCCACTAAATTTTATACTATTTCGGCAAAATTTTCAAGCATTTTCACTTAAACGACAGATTTTTCACTTATTTGACATTAAATTCTCTTGTCCGATAAAAAAAAATATGGTATAATTATCTATAGAATTTGGTTCATAGATGGAGGATCTTGCAGATGTACCGTATATCTGTATGCGACGACAACATGGGCGAGCTTGAAAAAATATGCAGTATGATAAATGATTATACTGCCAAAAATAACATAAATGCGGATATAAAAACCTTTTCCTCGGCGGTAGAGCTGCTTGAATATGAGAACATGGGGCTTTGCTCCGATATTTACATACTGGATATAATCATGCCCGATATGAACGGCATTGAACTGGGCAAAGCCATAAGGCAGAAAAATCCCGGCGCTTTTATTTTTTTTCTTACCACCTCAAAGGATTACGCTCTTGAATCCTATTCGGTAAAAGCGTTTTCATATCTTATCAAGCCTGTGGAAAGGGGAAAATTTGCGGCGGAGCTGGCGGACTGCTTTTCCCGCATAAACAAGCTGCCCGTGCAGTTTGTTCTCAAATGCTCCTCGGGGGCATTTTCCGTAACCGCAGAGGACATTATTTACATAGAATACTACAATCACCGCATGATATATCGCCTTGCGGACGGAAGGACCGTTGAAAGCGTTTATTTCAGGGAGACCTTTGACAGTATGATCGTGGACTTTATCAAAAACGGTTCCTTTATCAAGACCTCCGCAAGCTATCTTGTCAATATGAGGCACATCAGAACAGTGAACTCAAGCAGCTTTATCCTCTCCGACGGAACTTTTCTTTCGATCACACGAAAATATGCGGATGCAAGGAAAAAATACATAGACTATGAGCTGAACGGAGGCGAGCCGCAGTGACAACATTTGAAAACGATATTGTCTATTATATGGTAAAATCATTGGTAGTTGTGAGCGGAACTCTGGGTATGATGTCGTCCTGTATGAAAATAAAGTATGCCTTAAAAAAAACTGTTGCCGTATTTGCGGGATATATCTTATGGACGGGCATTTTTACCTTTTTTTCAATGAAGCTTTTCGGAATTGTCACTACGCTAAGGCTTTGCATACCGATGATATCCGTGCCCGCAATGGTCATTCTTTATTTTATGTCCACCTATTCGCCATGGCAGGCCATATTCAGCTATACTATGCAGCTCAGCATTTCGGTAATTCTTGCTATGTCCCAAACGATAGCCGTCACGGTTCTGGGCGGAGGAAAGGTTATGGATCTGCTTATAAGGTTATCCGGCTATTCTCTGTGTATTTTTGCGGAGTATAGATTTCTGAGGAGAAAATTTGCCCTGCTTGATTATCTCCCCGATAAAAGCTGGCGGCTTCTGACCTTTGTGCCTATATGCTTTACGGCGCTGTTTTTTCTTATCGGCACATACCCAGTGCATTATACAAGATCTGTCCCGAATATTATTTATATTTATGCTCTTACTGTGGTAATGCTGCTTATCTATGTTATAATTTTTCACAGCCTTATAAGCCAGTATAATTTACAGCTTTCCGAATATACGAACAACATTCTTACATCTCAAAGCGAATCCTTTCAGAAGCAGCTGGAAGCGATAAACTCAACGGAAGAGCAGATCAGGATAATCCGGCATAATATGCGGTATAATCTTATCGTCGTTTCGGATATGCTCGCCGCAGGAGATAATGAGGGAGCGCTGGAATATTTAGGCTCCATAGGCCGGAAGCTTGACGACGCAAAAAAAGAGATCTACTGTACCAATTCCACCGCAAACGCTATTTTGGCATATTACATCGAACGGGCGGAAAGCAAGGGAATCGCCGCCGAGGTGCAATTTGCAATGCCCGAAAATATAAGCATTGATATAATAGATTTCACCGCAGCTGTGGCAAATGCTCTTGAAAATGCCGTGAATGCCTGTGAAAAGATTTCGGAAAATGAAAGAAGACTGCGGATAAGAACAACGGAATCAAAACAATATATAGTGGAAATTGCCAATAATTACACGGGAGAGGTGGCATTTGACGAGGACGGACTGCCCACCTCAAAGGAAAGCGGACACGGTATAGGCACCCGCAGTATTGCAGCGTTTGCCCGAAAAAATAACGCCGTTCTCGATTACGACGTTACCGATGAATGGTTCAAGCTGCGGATAGTTCTTCCGAACAGTAAAAAATAGAGATTCCCGCTGCTTTATGATACCGAGCTCCCCGCCATTATAAAAGATCTTCCGCCGCAAAGCCTATTATTAAAGCTTTGGCGGCGATTTCCCGTCCATAATTCCAAATGAGACCGATATGAAAAGCCGAGATACTTATGCTCCGGTATCTCGGCTTTTTTGTGTTATATTTATGGTATTTTTTTAATAATCTCTGTCTTACCACAGCTAAAGTAAAACAAAAAACAGCAATAAGCAGCGGCGAAAGCGCAATCAAATAAGCAATGAAATAATATAACATTTAATTTTTCCCCGTTTCAATATAAAGCATATAAAAGTATATTCCGAGCAAACCGGGAAATTATAGTGTTACAGCACAAAAATCGACATAACAAGACAAGTCAGTTTATATAAATTTACCAAACAAAAAAGGAGATACTCCCCTATGAT
>CAMWIR010000035.1 GCA_947174365.1 uncultured Ruminococcus sp.
ATCAGGTTTGGCTTGGTCCAAGATAACAAAGGAGGCAGATGAACTTAAAAGCAAGTTATTTGATTTGCCGAAACAGTGCCGAAGAATTGTTGAACTCGGTCAGGGATTATCCGAAATGGAGCCGACCGGTCTGATAGGTGTTGACGAAAGTATAATCAGATCCTGCCATTTTGGATTCGGAGACGGCTGCACGTGCGGAGCACATCTGGATGTTGTCATTAAAGCTCCCGCTATCAGGCAGATACAGTAGACCGATAAAGCGGAGATTATAGGGAGGCAAACAATGGATCTGACTAAACTTGAAAAAATTATCGGTAAACAAAATATCTGTTTTATATGTTCTGTTGACGATGAAAAATATCCTAATGTGAAAGCAATGCTCAGACCCAGAAAACACATTGGACTCACGACTTTCTATTTTTCTACCAATACTTCATCTATGAGAGTAAAACAATATCGGGAAAACCCCAATGCCAGTATCTATTTTTATCATAAAGGCCTGTTTAAGTATGCCGGTATCATGCTGATAGGTAAAATGGAAGTATTAACAGACCAGGAAACAAAAAATATGATCTGGAAAAAGGGGGATACTCTTTTTTATAAGAAAGGTGTTACAGACCCGGATTATTGTGTATTAAAATTCACTGCGTCTCACGGAAGATATTATCAAGATCTTAAAACAGAAAGCTTTGATATAAAATAAGATAAATTCTTGTTTATTTCCTTGCAAAAAGTTATAAAGGCATATAAAAACTTTTTACCTAATGAATCCCCCAAATATAAGAGAGGAAAAACTTACCATGAACAGACTTCTGTTAAATTCTTTTCGCGAAATAAAAAAATCCCCCGGGCGGTTTGCTGCCATAACCGCCATAATTGCCATAAGCTGCGCCTTTTATTCGGGCGTTAAGGCGGCGGCTCCCGATATGAAAAAAGCGGCGGCGGATTATTATGACGAATATTCCTTGGCGGATATCCAGATAAAATCAAATCTGGGTTTCTGCGATGATGATATAGATGTGCTGCTGGAGAGCGGCAAATTTTCCTCGGGGTATGCGGGATATTCCGCCGACCTTTTTACCGAGGGGAACATAGGACGGGCAGCACTGAAGGTAATGAGCTGGTCGGAGGATTATCCGCTGAACGGCGTTTGCCTTACGGCAGGGAGAATGCCCGAAGCCCCCGGCGAATGCTTGGCGGATGATAAGGAGCACGCTAAAATTTCCTTTGCTGTGGGGGACAAGCTTTGCATTACCGCTCCCGATGACGAGGAGATAGGCGATTATCTGGGCAGAGAGGAATTTACCGTGGTGGGTCTGGTCTCCACGCCCCTGTATGTAAAGTTTGACAGAGGCTCGACCACTGTGGGCAACGGCTCGCTGGACGCATTCATATACATATTCCCCGAGGACTTTGCTTATGAAACTTACACAGATATTTACCTTGCCGTCAGCGGGACAAAGGGGCTTGATCCCTTTTCCGACGAGTATGACAGGGCGGTGGAGATCGGTGAGGACTATGCGGAGGAAATTTCCGCAAGCAGGCTTGATGTGCGTGGGGATTCCCTGCGGTATGACATTCAGGAGGAGCTTGCCGAGGCAAGAGAGGACTTGGCAGAGGGGCAGGAAAAGCTTGCGGACGGCAGGAAAGAGTACAATGACGGGCTTCGTGAGGTTGCCGACGCAGAGGCAGAGCTTGCCGTCAATCGTGAGGACTTTGAGGCTGCCGAAAAGGAATACAATGACGCTTTGGCTGAGGTAGAAGAAAATGAGCTTAATATGACCCATTTATCGGAGACCTGCAGCAGGGTGGACAAATTTCTTGATGATTACAACAGCGTTTACATGAAGGTGCTGCCTGCGGAGCTGCTGAATGTATTCAAGGAGATTCAGGAAATTTACGACGCCAACAGCATTGACGCCGATATTGAGGATTTAATGGCGGTATACATAATCACCGACCCGGAAAAATCCCCAAGGGAAAAGGAAACTGCACGGCTGACCATTTCCGCTGTGAATGAGCAGGTGAGAGAGGCTTCGGCGGCGGCGCTGTATCAGATAGCCGTAAGTAAGGACGTGCTGGCAAAATCGGGAGAGGAACTTGAAGAGGGACGGCAGGAGCTCCTGAAATACGAAAAGGAACTGGAGGACGCAAAAAAAGATCTGGCCGATGCTGAGGAGGAGCTTGCGAGCGCTCAACAGGAAATAGATGACGCCAACGCCGAAATAGCCGATGCAGAGCAGGAACTGGAGGATATCATCTCCGAGGGCGAATGGTATGTGTGGAACCGCTCCGAATGGAATCCCGACTGTTCGTCCTACGGCAAGGACGCAGACAGGGTGGACTCTATTGCCTCGGTATTCCCCATATTCTTCATACTTATAGCGGCTCTTGTCTGCTGCACCACAATGTCGAGAATGGTGGAGGAGCAGCGTACTCAGACGGGCACGCTCAAAGCCCTTGGCTACGGCGGGTTTACCATAATCATGCAATATGTGCTCTACGCTGTCATGGCAAGTATTATCGGCAGCGTTATCGGGGTGGCTGTCGGAATGCCGCTGCTGCCGAGGGTCATTTACATTTGCTATCAGACCATGTACACCTACCCTTATTTTGAAGCGCCCATAACGGCAATGTATTTGCTTGGGTGCATGGGAGTTTCGCTGCTGTGCACGGTGCTGTCGGCGGTCTACACTGCGGTAAGCGAGCTGACAGGCACGCCTGCCGTACTTATCCGCCCCAAGCCCCCGAAAAACGGCAAGCGGATATTGCTGGAAAAGATAGGGTTTATCTGGAACAAAATGAAGTTTACCCACAAGGTGACGTTCAGAAATTTAATGCGTTATAAAAGCAGATTTTTCATGACTGTTATCGGCATCGGAGGCTGCACTGCCCTGCTGCTGACAGGATACGGACTCAAGACCGCTATTTCCTGCATTGTTGACAAGCAATACGGCGAGATATTCCTTTACGACGCTATGGCGGTAGTAGGGGATAAGCTTGATGATGAGGAAAATGCACAGATAGAAGAAGTTTTGGCTTCCCGTTCGGAAATTTCGGGACATATGCGGGCTGTGCAGGAAACCAAGGATGTTTGGGGGCTTTCGGGAAATGATGTAAGCTGTTATATTTTTGCCCCGGATGTTTCACTTACGGCCGAGTCGGAAAATTTATCGGATTATATCGTTCTGCGGGACAGAAAGACCCATGAGCCGATAAACCTCTTGGCGCTTGCTGACAATGAGGCGGTGATAAACGAAAAGCTTGCCCGTCTGCTGGGAGTTTCCAAGGGCGACGAGATAACCGTGGAGGACGGAGCTTTTCCCTTGAAAATAGCGGCGATAACCGAAAATTACACCTTCCATTATGTTTACATGAACCGTTCGGCGTACACTGTCCTTATGGGTGAAAACGAGCCTAACCTTATCCTGATAAACACGGGGGACACTCCCGAAAAGTCGGTGCGAGAGGAAATTTCCTCGGAAATAATCGCCTGCGACGGCGTAATATCCGCTTCCTTTGTCTATGACGGCACGGATAATTTCCGCAAGCTGGTGTCGAGCCTTAACCTTATTGTGGCGGTCATAATCATATTTGCGGGACTGCTGGCGTTCGTTATTCTCTACAACCTTGCCAATATCAATATCAACGAGCGTGTAAGAGAACTGGCGACCATTAAAGTTCTGGGCTTCTTTGACGGAGAAGTGGGAGCGTATATTTACAGGGAAAACACCGTTTCCGCAGTGGTGGGCATGGCGGCAGGATTGGTGCTTGGGATATTCTTTGAGGGCTTTGTTATAAAGACCGCCGAGGTGGATGAAGTGATGTTCTCCCCGGATATACCCTCAGAATGCTTTGTACTGGCGGCTGTGACTATGGTACTGTTTACTGTAATTGTAAATGCGATACTTTATTTCAGGCTGAAGAAAATTGATATGACTTCTTCTATGAAAGCTATAGAATAAGCAGCAAAGCAAATAAAAAACCCGCAGGAATGTGTGAATTGTTCCTGCGAGTTTTTATTTTTTTAAGAGAAAATGTGGTCAAAACTACTTTTTCACGGTTTTAAGCTTTTTATGTTCAATGTACTCCCGATAAAGATCTACAGCTACCTTGAACACCGAGGATACCGCAAAAATGCCCATTGCAATAGACCCTGCTTCCGCAAAGGCAAGAGAAGCCCTCTCAAGAAACGCCTCCCGCTCGCCGCTGACCAGTGACAGGCATGCGTAATAGGTAAGTCCTCCGGGCACAAGGGGGATAATTCCTATTACCAGAAACATATTCACGGGCACCTTGCACCGCCTTGCCAATATTTCCGAATAAGCCGAAACCGCCGCCGCCGCAATAAAGCAGCACATTCCCCCCGTAAGTCCCATATGCTCCGCCACGGAAAATATAAGCTGGCTTATGACCGCCCCCAGTGCTGCTCCCAGCAGATTCCATGCCCTTATGTTGAACTGCACCCCGAAAGCGGCGCAGGCAGCAAAGGAGCAGAGGCAGGGGAGTATGAATGTGTCGAAAATGTTCATTGAAAGGCCTCCCTTTTGGCTGATTTGTAATCTCGAAATTCTGACTTGACTATATGAGGAAAAATTGGTATAATGATAGTAATGAAAGTCTGAATTTGGAGGTGCAAAAATGAAAATACTTTTATTTCTTGCAAAAGGCTTTGAAACAATGGAGGCGAGCGTATTTGTTGATGTTATGGGGTGGGCAAGAAGTGATTACCATTATGATGTTGAAGTAGTTACTTGTGGATTTCAAAAAACTGTTATCAGTACTTTTGGTATTCCTGTAACTGTTGATGTGTTATTAAAAGATATTTGTGTAGACGATTATGATGCGTTAGCGATTCCCGGAGGCTTTGAAGAATTTGGGTTTTATGAAGAAGCCTTTTCCAAAGAATTATCTGATGTAATTAAAATGTTCAATCGTCAACACAAGATGATAGCAACAGTTTGTGTTGCGGCTCTTGCACTTGCTCATAGTGGCATTTTAACAGGAAAAAAAGCTACAACTTATCATCTGAACAACGGACACAGACAGAAACAGCTTGCAGAATATGGTGTAAAAATTGTGAATGAGCCTGTTGTTAAAACGGATAATATCATAACATCATACTGTCCGCAAACTGCACCCGAAGTCGCATTTGTCCTATTAGAAAATCTTGTAGGAGCAAAAGAAATGCATAATGTGAAAGCTGCTATGGGATTTGAGTAATACACCACTTTCTGATTTAAGCTATCAAAGAAAATTGAATACGGTTATACTGCCTCGAATCGTGAAAACGGTTCGGGGTGTTTTCAAAAATACAGATATATAGAATCCCTCATTGTGCAGAACAAAAATGCAGGAGATTGACGGTCGCAAGTACATAGTCCATAGTCACTTTGTCGGCACGAAAGACCCTGACGAGGTAATCGGCAGACCGGCTCTCGATCACACACTAAACGACAGTCCTGTTACAGCTTAAATTTCCCGAAAAAAGTATTGCCATAAAGATAATGATAATCATTAAAATCAACCGGTAAAGCAAACATTATTATTGATCTTACAGGTGTATGGCAGAAGCCACTGCCGAGCCTACTCCCACTGCAAGACCCGCCGCCGTCAGCAGCGCTTCTGTAAGAGTGTAAAGCCCCGAAATGAAATCCCCGGAGATAAAGTCCCGCATACTGTTCACCATTGCAATTCCCGGGACCATGGTCATAGTAGCGCCGATTATCATCTTGTCAAAGCGGGGGACTATCCCCAACTCGTAAAAGCCCACTGCCATAAAGGAAATGACCGTGGAGCAGGCGACTGCCTTTAAAAATGCGCTTGCCCGCACTCTGCCCAGCATTTCACGGATAAAGCACACAGCAAGCCCCAGCAGTCCTCCGAAAGCTGCCTCAATGGCAGATCCGCCGAAGTAAACCGCAAAAGCAAAGCCCACGGTAAAATAGCTGATATATATCACAGACTTTGAGTAACCCTTTGTCTGCTTTATATTTTCGATCTCCGACATTATCTTATCCGCAGAGGGCTTTTCGGAGCAGATCTTTCGGGAAAGCCTGTTGATGAGCGCTACACGGTTAAGATCGTCCGATCGATTCGATACCGTGCGTGTGTCGGTAAGGGGGCAGCCGCTTTTATCCTTTAAGGTGATAATAAAGTTTGCGGGTGTGGCATAGAGCTGCGCCTCGGTGTGGCCGTAGGCATTGCAGATACGCCGTGCGGTGTCCTCCACACGGTAAATTTCCGCTCCCCCGGCTATGAGCATTCCCGCAAGCTCGGAGCATATTTCCGCTAAGGCTCGTTCTGTCAATATGTTCACCCTTTCAGAGATTAGAGGTAAGAAGTAAGAGGTTAGAATGGGGCGGTTTTTGTATATCGCATTTCCCGAAGCGCCTTGCCGCCGATGTTATCATCAAGAAAGTCTCCCGTGGGAGAAAATCCGTTTCTCTCGTAAAACCGTCTTGCAGGGTGATTTTCCTCCAGCACCCACAGGAATATTTTGTCAAAGCCCATTCCGGAAAGCTCGGCTGCAGCCTCCCGCAGCAGCATTTTTCCATAGCCCTTTCCCATAAATTCGGGCAGGAGATATATGGCGATTATTTCACCCTCGTTTGGAAATTCGGGAAACCTTGAAGCGCTATAGCTGCAAGTGCCGCAAAGCCTGCCGCCCTCGGTGAGAACTAAATTGTGTATGCCCTCCCTGTCTGCATTTTCTGCCCATTTTCCGTGGGGAATGCTGTCAAGGAAGCTGTCGGGGATAATGCCCCGATAGGCGTATTTCCAGCTTTTTTCGTAAATTTCGCTAAGTTCTTCTCTGCTGTCCTCCGAGAGCAGCTTCCGAATATTCACAGTCTGTTCACCCTCTCGGTGTATATTTTGTGAGGAAGTTTTTACCGATGATAAAATGTTATATAAACAATGCACGGCATAAGCGGTTTTTGCCTCTTGCCTACTGCTTCTTATAGCACCAATCCGCCGTTTATCCCCAGAACCTGCCCTGTGATAAAATCCGCCCTTTCATTGGCAAGAAAGGTTACGGCACGGGCAATGTCAAAGGGCGTGCCTATGCGGTTCATGGGAGTTTCATCAATAAGGGCGGCTATATCCTCGTGGGAAAAGCCTTTGTTCATATCCGTGTCAATGACTCCGGGGGCAATGCAGTTCACGGTAATTCCCGACAGCCCCACCTCTTTCGCCAGTGCTTTGGTAAAGCCGATAACCGCCGCCTTGGCAGCGGAATAATGCACCTCGCAGGAAGCCCCTACCTGTCCCCACATGGAGGAGATGTTTATTATACGTCCCCATTTACGGTTTATCATATGGGGAATGCAGGCTTTGGAGAGGCTGTAGACGCTTTTTACGGAAACATCAAACATATTGTCCCACATTTCCTCGGTTATATCCTGGAGTACAGCGTGCTCCGATATGCCTGCGCAGTTCACCAGAATGTCAATTCCCTCCGGGACAGACTTTACCGTTTCCATAACCGCCCCATAGTCACGCACATCGCATTGCAGGGGAGTGCAGGAAATTTCATTGCACAGGTTCTCTATCCCCTCACGGCTGCTGTGCCACAGGGCGTATACCTTATATCCCTCATATGCAAGGGCTTTTGCGCATTCCATGCCTATCCCGCGGGAAGCACCCGTTACCAGCGCTGTTTTCATGCTGCCGCCGCCTTTTTCTTTCTTTCCCTTTCGTCTCCGCCCTCGGAAATGCCTATGATTATTATAGACAGTATTCCCGAAATTGTGCAGATAATGCCTACGGAAAGTCCCTCGGGGAAGAAGGTCATCTCGATCTCATGCTCTCCTGCGGTAAGGGGCACGCCTATAAGGGCGTTGCAGACCTGTACAGGCTCGGTCTTTACGCCGTCTACTTTGATCGTCCAGCCCGGCTCCCAGCTTATGGTTGTGAACATTATGCCGTCCCTTTGAGCGTTTATGCTGCCCTTGATGTGATCCTCAGACCAGCTGTCAAGACGGAGAGTGCCCTGAGCCTTTATGGTGTCAAGCGCTTCTTGAAAAAGCTCTTCGTCAAGGTATCTGAACTGAACGTCCTTGTAAAGCACTTCGTTTTTCTTTTCGGTAATGGTGGCTATAAGGGAAATTTCCTCCCCTGCGGTAAATCTGCCCAGGGTCTCTATCGCCATTTTGCCCTGCTCAAAGTAATAATCCAGGAAATCCTTGTTGAGCCACAGGTTTACCTCTCTTTCATAGGAGGAGGGCATATAGAAGTAGAGCATATTGGAATTCGGAGCTTCAATGAAAAATTCAATGTGGCTGTTTCTTCCCTGAACCTCGGGAACATACTTTGTATGCACGCCGTAGCTGCTCTTTACCGCATTTTCGGGAACGACTCTTTTCACGGGGATTTCCTTGAAATATTCCACATATTCGTCGGAGATCATGGCGCTGAGTATCCTGTTCTGATTGGCAAATGGGTCGTCCAATCCCAGAGTAATGTCAAGAATAGCTTCGTCGGACATAAACCCCAAGGGCATGGCATAGGGGTTTTCATAAACGGCGAAAATATCCTTTTCGTCCTCATTGGTAAGCAGCAGCTTGTCATAGGACTTGCTTTCGGGGATAACAGTAATAGGCTCTTCCTCAGTGATCGTTTCATCTTCATCGGACTGCTTTTTTTCTTCCTTTTCCATTACATATTTTATCCCCAGCAGTGCATCGGTAACATATGTTGAGCCCCTGTACTTGATATAATGACCGCCGTAGGAAAAGCCCAGCTTCCTCAGAAACTGTATGGGAGCGGCGTTAAGGGTGGAGCTGGAGTGGGATATGCCGAAGCTGCCGAATGCCATAGCATCGTTCACGGTGCGGTGGTGGTTTTTCTCGATACGGTAAAATCCGCTTTCATCAAAGGGATCTGCCTCGTATATTTTCGATACGGTGTCCCTGCCGAGTGTAATATATCTGTTGTAGGAGGAATATTTTGAATAGGTAACGTCCTTGTGAATGGCGTACATGGTGGCAAGAGAGCCGGAGAAAAGCTCTCCTGCAATGAATATGCCTATTACCAGCGTAAGAGTGCGCCTTGCCGCCCTGCCCGACAGCTTTATAAACCGCAGGATTACTCCGTAAACTATGGTAAATCCCACACAGTACCAGGCGGAAAGCCATATATCTACCCCGTCAAAGCCCTGCTTCGAGATATAAAGGGCGTAGACCGCAAGAGCGAACACGCTGCCCATAAGTTCCTTAATGGATATCCCCTCCAGCCGCTCAAAGGTCAGCGCAGCCATTATCAACAGAATAAAGCTGAACATAAAGCTGTAGCGGTAGGGCAGCCAATTGGGCACCTGAAAGCCGTGCCATGCAAGGTCAACGGTGGAAAGGTACATAGACCCCGCCAAGGTCATAAGCACCGCTCCCAGCCCCATCTTCTGGCGGAATCTCACCTTGGAGTTAAGGAAGAACAGGGGCAACAGTATCACCGTAAGCACTCCGCAGTAGATAACGGGAGACCCCTCGGGGCGGCAGGTGTCGTAAACATTTGGCAGGAGATTTTTAAAAAAATCCAGAAATTCAAACTGTGTTTTCAAGGTGTAATCGGGTTTGGAAAAATCAAATTTGCCCAGCTTCAGGGAATAATACAGAGGGATAAGCACCCAGGCAGCGGTCGCCGCCGCAATAACGCCTCCCGTGGCAAATTTTATCCCTGCAAAGAAGAAGCTTTTTAAAGAGTGGGTGTAGTTTTTCTTGCCCGCAAAATAATAGTACAAAAAGTAAATGACGGAAAAGAAGGTTATCATCCAGCCGATGTAGAAGTGCGCCATGAACATCAGCGCCAAAGGGATTATGAAATTCAGCCAGCGGTTGTCGTCAATGATCTTTTCAATGCCGTAAACGATAAGGGGCAGATAAATAAGCCCGTCCAGCCACATGGGGTTCATCAGCTGAACGATCATATAGCCCATAAGGGAATAGAGCAGGGAAAAGAGCATACAAGTTCCCGGGCGGCAGCTCCTTCCGTGTTTAAGGTAGAAGAAAAAGGTAACGGCCGCAGTTCCCACCTTGCACAGCTGCATAAGGAGCAGCGCTTCGGTTATCATAGAGCGGGGGAATATCATAGGAATTATTGTAAAGGGACTGGCAAGGTAATAGGCATAAATGCCCATGATCTCTCCCGAAAGGTTTCTGCTCCAGGAGATAAAGGGACTGCCGACACCGTGGACTATATCCCGCAGATTTTCAAAATAGTACACATACTGCCCGCTGAGGTCCAGCACCAGCACCGACATATCCCCAAAAGGATATACCCTGAACGCCGCATACGCTCCGAAAAGGATCAGCATGGGTAGCAGAAAGGCAGGGATATACTGTCTGTGGGCTTTTATAAAGCCGCTTATTCGTTTTTTGAGGGGAATCTTTTTCGGCTCGTCCTTGACGTTTTCCCCGGATGTGCCGCCGTCGATTATTTTCACATTTACCTTTTGGGTAACAAGCCCCCCGAATTTTTCCGGCTCCTTTGCCGTTTCATTACCGTTATATTCGGGTAATTCTTCGGCATATCGGGAAATATCCTCTTCATTTTGGGCGGCGTTCTCTTCGGTGATTCTGACCGCAGACTCGGTTTCCTCCGCTTTGGTTTCGTCAGACGAAATCTCAGCTGCCGAATCATCGTCAGCCGATACCTCTACACTTGCTTCCGCATTTTCGGAGCTTTCTTTATTATCCGTGCCGATCTCGGTATTTTCGGACATTTCCTCCGAAATTTCCCGAACAGCTTCATCCTCCGAAGCCTCTTGTAAATTCTTCTTTTTATCTTCCATAATAAAATTGTCCTCCGTTGAAAAGCCTTTTTTAAGGACTTACAATATGTAATGACAGGCCGCAAATTGGGCAATACAGCCCCGCAATATAGCAGTTTGACCGATATTATCACCTGCCATAAAAAACCATATAATATTATTATACAATTTTTCCGACAAAAAAACAAGTGTTTTTTGAAAAATAATAGGAAAATTTCACCAAGGGGGGTTGTTAAAAGGAAAAAATTATGTTATACTATTAGCAAGAGGTCAAAAAACATGGAGCAAAAACACATTTTTTATATGAAAGCACAGGCGTTCGCCTGTGATCTTTCGGAAAAAGGAGTAAAATTTTATGCACCTGAGCGAAAAAACCATTGATAAAAAGACAGTGTTTACGGGCAGAATAGTTACGGTCCGCACCGATAAGGCCGAGCTGGAGGACGGCACGGTTGCCGACAGGGAGCTGGTGATACATTCCGGAGGCGTTTGCGTTGTGCCGCTGACCAAGGAGGGGGAGGTCATTATGGTGCGGCAGTTCCGCTACGCATTCGGCGAGCCTCTTCTGGAAATTCCCGCAGGCAAGCTCGAACCGGGAGAAGAGCACCGCAGCGCAGGACTCCGTGAGCTTAAAGAGGAAACGGGAGCCGAGTGTGAGTCCTTTGTGTACTTAGGGGTCTGCTACCCGTCGGTGGCGTACCTTACCGAGAAAATCCATATGTATCTGGCAAGAGGACTGGAATTCGGAGAGACTTCTCCCGATGACGGGGAGTTTCTCGATATTATACGCATTCCTCTTGATGAGGCTGTAAAAATGGTTCTGGACAATAAGGTTCCCGACGCCAAGACCCAGATCGCCCTTTTGAAAACCAAGGCTATACTTGACGGCGAAAACAAGTAATACTAATCTCCGTTGTAATCATGGGCAAGAAATCACCGCAAAAGCTTTAATATATGGGTTATGCGGCGAGAGATTAGTATAAGGTCAAAAGGACAGAAAAACCGCCGCTTAAAATCTCCAAAGCGGAAAATTCAAGCGGCGGCTTAAAATCGCAAAATCTGCTGTTCTTTTTAAATCAGAGCAGTCCTGCTTCCTCTGCCTCTGCCTCTGCCTGCATCATTTCGATGTGGCGGGTGTAGGCGTCAAGTATCTGCCCCTCAATGGACTGCCTTGCGTCGGGGGAGATGGGGTGAACGATATCTCTGAACACGCCGTTCTCATCCTTTCTGCTGGGCATTGCCACAAAAAGCCGTGCATCGCCCTGCACGACCTTGATGTCGTGGATAGCGATCTGGTCGTCAACGGTAATGGAAATTACCGCTCTGAGACGTCCCTCGGGGATGATCTTTCTGATTTTAATATCAGTGATTGTCATTTTTATGTCCTCCTTGTTAAATGTGCATAAGCTAAGACTTATTATTAAGCCGTGACTTGTGCAATATTCATGTATTCGGGAAAATACAAATTTTCCCACCCACATTTTACATTATATATAACAATCTTAAACATATTTTAAACGAAGGTGAAATTTTTGAATAATTATGTAAGAACGTTCGATAGCAAAATGTTAACAAATGCGAAACATATTCACATGATCGGTATCGGAGGCAGCGGAATGTACCCCTTAGCGCAGATCCTCCACTCCAAGGGATACCGCATAAGCGGCTCGGACAATAATGAGACTGACACTTTGAAAGCCGTCCGTGAAATGGGGATCGAGGTCTTTATGGGGCAGCGTGCGGAAAATATCAAGGGTGCAGACCTTATTATCCACACTGCCGCCATTATGGAGGATAACCCGGAGCTTATCGCAGCAAAGGCGGCGGGCGTGCCTCTGCTGGAGAGAAGCGATCTGCTGGGTATTATCACCGAGGGATATTCCAACGCTGTATGCGTCAGCGGCACTCACGGCAAGACCACCGTGACCTCCATGATAACCCAGATATTAAAGGGTTCGGGGCTTGATATTACAGCTTATATCGGCGGCAAGCTGCCAATTATCGGCGGCAGCGGATGCGTTGGCAGCACGGACACCATGGTTTGCGAGGCGTGCGAATTCGAGGATCATTTTTTAAAGCTTTCTCCCGATATTGCCCTTGTTACCAATATTGACGCAGATCATCTGGATTATTTCGGCACTCTGGAGAATATAAAGGCTTCCTTTGGCAAATTCTGCAAAATGGCAAAAACCGTTATAGCGAACGGCGATGATAAAAATACTATGGATACGGTTTCGGGAACGTGCGATAACATAATAACCTTCGGCAGGGGAGCGGGCTGCAACTGGCGGGCGGAAAATATCACCCGCAAAAACGGCTTGCAGACGGAGTTTGACATTTACAGCGGCAGTACTCTTTTCACCCATGCCGTTCTGGGCGTTCCCGGGGAGCATAATATTGTAAACGCTGTGGCGGCGGCAGTGGCGGCAAACCTTTGCGGTGCGGACGGAGATGCCGTTAAAAAAGGTCTTGGAGAATTTACCGGTGCAAAGCGCCGTTTTGAGAAATACGGCGAGGCAAAGGGCGTTACCGTCTGTGACGATTACGGTCATCATCCCGCCGAGCTTACGGCAACTCTTACAGCCGCAAAGGGACTGGGCTTTGACCGTGTCTGGGCGGTATTCCAGCCGTTTACATTTTCGAGGACGGCAATGCTGCTGGAGGATTTTGCAAAGGCTTTGTCGATTCCCGATAAATGCGTGATAACCGCCATTATGGGTTCGCGTGAGAAGAACACCTACAATATTTACGACAGGGATCTTGCTTCCCGTATTCCCGGGGCGGTATGGTTTGAGGACGTGCAGGAGCATGACGCAAATTTTGAACTGTGCGCCGACTATGTGGCAAAGAATGCACGCCCCGGAGACTTGGTGCTTACCATGGGCTGCGGCGACTGCAACAAATGTGCAAGGCTTATTCTGCAAAAGCTTGAAGCAATGGAATAATACTAATCTCCGTTAGAATTATGGACAAGAAATCGCCACAAAAGCTTTAGTATATGGGTTTTGTGGCGAGAGATTGTACATAATTCAACGAGAGATTAGTATAAAACCTGCGATATGCAAAAAAGAATTTTCGGAAAAGGGGCAAAGGAACGTTACAATGGATAATAATTTTAACAACACAAGCAGCAGCGGCAGTGATTTTTCTGCGGAGAAATCCTCCGAAATTAGGGAAAACACTCAAAGAGAGGTATTTGTCCGGGAAACAGGCTTCGGAAACGGTACCGCAAACAGCGGGCAAGGACAGCCCGGTCAGGCTCAGACCGGACAATGGCAATATCAGCCCTATCGTCCCGATGAGCCAAATCAGCCGCAGCAGGGCTGTCAGAATCAGCCGCAGTCATCACAGCAGCCGCAGCAAGATCAGCTCGGTCATACACCCTATAGCGGTTACCGTCCCTATACCAGTTATCAGCCCACACCCACGCAGTCTATGCAGTCCGCAATGGGGGACGCATTTTCGGTAACATATCCCGAGCGCAAAGCAATAAAATCTCAGTATTTCGGGGTATTCTCCAAGGGGATTATCCATGCTGTAGGCTCTTTTGCCATAGCGCAGATACTCTTTATTGCCATGAGCATGAACGGCTACACATTCCGCACCGATGACGAGGGCGCTCAGATAATGGACTGGAAATATCTTCTGGCAGGCACGCTCCCCTCGGTAACGGTTTGTCTGCTGCTGTTCATCTGGGATAAATTCAGAGGGCGGGTAAGCTTCAAAAGCTACTTTTCCGCAGAGAAGATCAGCGGACGGCAGGTACTTGGATTTTTCGGGGCGTTTATGCTTGCCTTTTCCGCAGGGCAGCTCGGGCAGTATGTCTTGTACATAGCTTGCCTTATTTTCGGGGTCTCGCCAATTTCCGAAAGTTATGCTACTGTTCCGCAGTATGACACGCCTTATTTTATCGTCACCTTTATAATGACGGTTTTCCTGGGACCTATAGCAGAAGAACTGATGTTCCGGGGTGTGGTTCTCAGGGGACTTTCCAAAGTCAGCGGCAGGTTTGCAATTTTCATGTCCGCTGCAATGTTCGGGCTTATGCACGGCAATCTCACTCAGGCTTTCTGCGCCTTTGTTATGGGGATAGTTTTCGGCTATGCAGCTGTAAAGACCGATTCGCTGGTGCTGCCCATACTCGGGCATATCACCGCAAATTTCGTTACCACAACAACCATGCTCGCAGAATATTTCCTCGGAGAGGAAATCGGCAGCGCCTACTGGTTCGCCGTTCTGGGGCTGTTCGGAATTATCGGGCTTATTGCAGTGATCGCAATGTACTCCAAGGGATATATCCGATTCCCCGAATACAGCGAATATCACCGTAAGCGCACCATGCCCATTGTTATCACCTGTATCAGCTTCTGGGTGATGATGGTTATTTACTGGGTTGATATTCTGTCCAAATTTGAGCTGGTCGAATGATAAACGGGCGGTTTAACTTCAAGAATAAAGCATAACAATTTTGTCGTTTTTTGACAAATTACAAAAATTTCGGACAGTTGTATAAGGAGTGTGTCATAATGGAAAACAAAAAAATATGCGCTTCCTGCGGCGTCGCATTTGGCGAGGCTGATGACGCAGTTACCTGCGAGCACTGCGGGACGCGCTATCACAGATATTGCTATAACATCTCCGAGCAGGGCATTTGCCGCTGTCAATACGACAAACAGGCGATCTACGGAGAACCTTCGCATACCCTTGACGTGCGGATAGGGGAAAGCGGAGAATCCGTTGACAAAAGCGCCCGCTGTCTTTCCTGCGGCAAGGCTGCTGTTCCGGGAGGCAGGTTTTGCCCCTACTGCGGCGGACTTACAGCCGCCCCGGGGTACAGCGCCGAGGAGGTAGCCCTTATCGGCAAGGCAGCTCCGGAATATATCCGCAAATTCGAGAAAATACGCCATGGGGGCATGAGCTGGAACTGGTGGGCTTTTCTCTGGACTCCGTTCTGGTGCTTTTATAGGAAAATGTATTTTTTCGGGATCGCTGCAATGGCAGTGCAATTGCTTACTAAGCAGCTTATGGGCGGCGCAGCAGCATTTTTTCAGCTGATATTTTACATAATGTTCGGTATTATCGCCGACAGCATTTATATGAACAGAATAGAACGGCTTTCCAAAAAAGCCGAGGGGATTTACGGTGATGAACGGGCGGATTATTTCCGTGCCAAAGGGGGAGTATCCGCTGCCGCACCTGTTTTGCTGGGCATCGGAATGCTTGTTTGGGCAGGCTTTGCCGTTGCCATGGGCTGACCTTTTTATTGGACATACAGTTTTTGCTTTTTGCAATTTTAAAAAAGGAAACCGGAAAACAGCGGTTTCCTTTTTTTGCGCCCTAAAATCTTTTTAAATGAGAATTAAATAATAATATTTGTTTTTCGATAAAAACCTATTGACATTCGTAAAAATATGTGATATAATACATTTAAGAAAACGCAGATCCAAATTTCGGGAGGTATTCAAGATATGTACATAAAGCTCATTCAGCCGAAAATGAAAAAACGCCCTATGGACACCGACCTAAAGACTCATATGTCGCCGCCATTGGGGCTGTACACCATTGCGAATATGCTGCGTGACAGGCATATTGTAACGGTGGAAAATGAGAATATCGCCCCCGTGGAGCTTTACGACCGTCCCGATGCCGTTGGCATATCCGTGACCGTGGATACATTGCCCCGTGCAATAAAGCTTGCCCGTATTTTCCGCCGACAGGGCATTCCCGTGATAGCGGGAGGGATATTTGTTACCACCGCCTCCGGGTTTATTCCCGAAAATGCCTTTGATTCCCTTTGCATAGGGGCTGCCGAGCTTACCTGGAATGATATTGCGAATGACCTTGAAAAAGGCGCTTTAAAGAAAATTTACCGCTGCCCCCGCCCCTTAAAGGGAGAGGATATTGTTTCCCCCGCCTATGATATGATAAGGCAGGACAAATACCTTTACTGCAACATAATCCATACAAGCAGAGGCTGCCCCTATCGCTGCGATTTCTGCTATAACAGCTCCCGTGAACGGCAGTATGTGAACCGTCCCATAGAAGATGTTCTCTCGGATATTAAGGCGGCGGGCAACAGGCACGTTATGTTCATTGACGATAATTTTACCGGCAATCCCGTTTGGACAAGGGAGTTCCTTGAAAAAATAGAACCGCTTCGCTTAAAGTGGAACGCTGCTGTTTCCATAGATATAGCAAAGCGACCCGAGCTGCTGAGGCAAATGCGCCGCTGCGGCTGCCAAAGCCTGTTTATCGGCTTTGAGAGCATTGTGGGAGGTTCGGTAAAGGGCGTGCATAAGGTGCAGAACGAACGGGCAAAATACGAAGAGGCGGTAAAGATCATACACGGTATGGGTATAATGATAAACGCCAGCTTTGTTTTCGGGCTGGACAGCGACACACCCGAGGTTTTTGAGGAAACTGTCCGCTGGATAATCGAAAACCGCATAGAGACCGTCACCTCTCACATTCTCACTCCCTACCCCGGTACAAAGCTTTATGAGGAAATGTCGGAACAGGGAAGAATACTCACCCGCGATCTTGCACTGTACAACACCGCTCACGTTGTTTTCCGCCCGAAGAATATGACCCCGAAACAGCTTTATAAGGGCTATCTTGAGGTTTATCGCCGTGTTTACAGCCTTAAAGGGATAATAATGCGCCTGCCGAAAGAGCGCTCCCAGATAATGCCCTATCTGCTTTTCAATATTTTCTACCGCAAGTTCGGAGGGTTTACCGACAGACTTTGCAAGGCTGTGGGCTATAACCGAATGGGAAAGATCGCTGAGAAAATGTCTTACTGAACTAAAAGAAAATTTGTTATTATTTAACAAAGAAACAAACAATATAATAATCAATTTTGTTATTTCCGCTACACAAAAAAATGGAAAAAATTTAGAAAAACCCTTGCATTTTCCGAAAATGTGTGATATAATAAAAACAACCGATTTAAAGAGCGTTAAAAAAGCCACATAATTCGCCGTATCCCATTGACCGAAAAATGGTTTGTGAAGGGGCTTTGAGCGGTGTACTTGGTATACTTTACGCTTTAAGTTAAAATTTAATCCGATATATAGGTGTGCGGGCCCTGTGCAACAAAACACCGTGAACCATGTCAGGCGGGGAACCGAGCAGCATTAAGCGGTACGTTTAGTGTGCCGCAGCAAGTCCGCACACCTATGTACCGGATTTTTTTGGAAGTGATTTATTGAAGTTTCTTTCGGGACTTATGAATTCCCTGCGGGAGTATTTTAACAAAACCGCCCCCGGGGTCTTGCGGCTCGTTTATATAGCGGCTGTCTGCTTTATTATTACAGCAGTATGCACAGGAGAAAACGATATTGCATGGGCTATAGGTGCGGCTGTTGCAGTAACTGTTGTAATGCAGATGGTGACCGCTCTTCCCGACATATTTTCCGAAACAAGACTGCCTCCCTATGATGTTCGGATAATACAGCAGAATTTCCCCTTTACCATGTGGAACAGGCTGTATTCCGCAGTGGCTCTCATCCACCAAGGGGAGGACAGCGAGGCGCTGGATATGCTGGGGAATATAAAGGAATTCGATCTGACTGAGAGGCAGAAAGCAGTCACAGGCTTTTACCAGTCGGTCTGCTACAGCCGTATGGGCTACCCCACAAATGCAGGGCGCTGCGCCGCCGAGGCTGCCGATAACAATATCTGCGTGCCCGAATCCATGCTTATGGCGGCAAGAAGCTTTGCCTCTGCGGGAAATCTTTCCCAGTCGGAGGAATATTACGAAAAGCTTATTCCCATTTCCGAGGAGCAGCGGGTCTATCCCTTTATCTATAACGAAATGGGAAAGGTGTACCTTTCCGCCCAAAAGGGAGACAAGGCGGAAAAAGCCTTTTCCAGAGCCCTTGAAATAGGCTTCTGCTCATCCAATGCCCAAGGCGGTATGGCGCTTGCCTGCCTTATGCAGAACCGCCGCGACGAGGCCTGCGACTGGTATCGTCTGGCTTTATTGTCACATATCGAGGATGATGACGGCTATAAGGAATTTGCCTCCCAGATCTGCCGTGCTTTGGGGCTTCCCGAGGATTTCCTTGACATCCGTTTGCGGGAAAAATATGCAGATAAGACAATGCAGGCAGCGGAATAGCAGAGTGCGGCAAATGCAGCAGATAAAAGAAAACTAACTTCCAATAGGTGGTGTTCGTTCAAATGTATCAGGCGTTATACAGGAAATACCGTCCTGTGACCTTTGATGATGTAATAAGCCAGGCGCACATTACCACGACCTTAAAAAATCAGATACTGACCGGCAAAACCGCTCATGCTTACCTTTTTACAGGCTCACGGGGAACGGGTAAGACCACCTGCGCCCGCATATTTGCCAAAGCCCTTAACTGCGAAAATCCCAAGGACGGCAGCCCCTGCAACGAATGCAGCGTGTGCAGGGAAGCTGATGACTTCGCCCTTTCGGATATTATCGAAATAGACGCAGCCTCCAACAATTCCGTAAACGATGCTCGCGAACTTCGTGAGGCAGCCGTATACACCCCCGAGCGCTGCAAATATAAGGTGTATATCATCGACGAGGTGCATATGCTGTCCAAAGAGGCGTTCAATGCACTTCTTAAAATAATCGAAGAACCGCCCCCCCACATCAAATTTATTATGGCTACCACCGAGCTTCACAAGGTGCTGCCAACTATCCTTTCCAGATGTCAGCGGTTCGATTTTGCCCGTATACGCACAGAGGATATTGCCGACAGGATTGAGGAGATTGCCAAAAAAGAGGAGATCGTCATTGAACGTGAGGCTGCCGAGCTTATTGCAAAAACAGCCGACGGCGGTATGCGAGACGCTCTTTCCATTCTGGACAGGTGTATTGCCTTTTCGGAAAACATCACCGCCGAAATAGTTTCCGAAGCCGCAGGAATCGCGGGACGTGAGAGTATTTTCGAGCTTGCAAGGGCGATCGTTGATAAAGACGCCCCCAAAGCTCTGGAGATCATCGCAGGGCTGTACGACAGATCAAAGGATATGTCACGTCTTTGCGAGGAACTGATAACCCAGTTCCGCAACATTCTCGTGACCGTTTCCGCACCGTCTCTTACAGGGATAATCGTGTGTATGCCGTCGGAGCTGGCGGTAATTAAGGAAATCGCCGAAAAGGTTGACACGGCTGCGGTCATAGCTTATCTGGACGATCTGGGAAAGTGCGCCGAGAAAATGACCCGATCCCTCTCAAAGAGAGTGGATATGGAAATGTGCGTTATCCGAATGTGCAGCGGGATTCCCGCAGCGCAGGCAGCGGCAAACAATGTCTCCGGCAAAAGCGAGGAAATAGCAAGGCTGAATGCCCGCATAGCCGCCCTGGAGGACGCATTAAGGCGGGGTGCTGCTCCAATGGGGTTCCGCAGCGAGTCTCGCGGGGCTGCCTATCCCGAGCCGGGCGCAGCAGGCGCACCTCAGTCACCAAGACAGGAAACTGTCCCGACAGCGGATATAAGCAGCTTTGAGTATGTGAGGGAATGGCAGGATATAATCGTCCGGCTTCGGGAGACCTGCCCCTCAATAGCTCCCATGCTGATAGGTTCAAACGGCTATGTAAAAAACGGGAAATTTATCATCAACACCCAAAAGCCCATGATAAGAAAGATCATGAGCGCCGACGAAAACAAGGCAAAGGTGCTTGAAGCCATTGCCGAGATCACAGGCAAGGCATATGCTACCGTAATGGTGGGCTATAAGCCCGAGCTTGACAGGCATTTTGGAGAGGAAACTTCATCTCCCGCTTCCGATGAGCCCGAAAAAACAGGCGGCGACCTTAGCGTCCTTTTGCAAAAGGCAAGGGACGGCGGCGTGGAGGTCACGGAAACATAGGACATTTACAGCCGATAATTTTTTTAATTGGTTTTTCAACAGGTTGAATCCGATCTATTCGGAATGCCTTTAATAAAAGAATAAAAATTCAAAGGAGTTTTAAAAGTTATGAAAGCAAGATTACCACAGGGCATGGGCGGCGGCGCTCAGAATATGCAGAGCATGATAAAGCAGGCTCAGAAAATGCAGGAGCAGATAATGGGCGTGCAGGAGGAGCTGGAAAAGCAGACCTTTACCGCAACCTCGGGAGGCGGCGCAGTGGAAGTCACCATGAACGGCAAAAAGCAGGTCCAGAGCCTGACTATCAAGCCCGAGGTTGTCGACAAGGATGATGTGGAAATGCTCCAGGATCTTATTATCAGCGCGGTAAATGAGTGCGTTGGCAATATCGACAGTACCGCAGAGGCTAATATGGGCGCTGTTACAGGCGGCGTAAGCTTCCCGGGCTTATTCTGATATCCGCAATAACGGTTTTCCTTCGCCGCATATGCGAGGCGGAGGAAAACAACTTGAATTCCCCGTATCGGAGGTTGAAAAAATTTGGCAGACAGTACCGCATTGCCCCTTGTGCTGCTGGCAGAGCAGTTTGCAAAGCTGCCCGGAATAGGCATGAAAACCGCCCAAAGGCTGGCATATCACGTTATGAGCATGACAGATGAGGAAACTCAGGCTTTTGCCGACGCTCTTATAAACGCTCATTCCACAATTAAGGAATGCGCAGTCTGCTGCAACCTTACCGACAGCGAAAAATGTCCTGTCTGCGGCGATATCCGCCGTGACGGTTCAACCGTTTGTGTGGTGGAGACCCCAAAGGACGTTTCCGCATTTGAGCGCACAGGGGAGTATAAGGGCGTTTACCACGTTCTCCACGGGCTTATTTCCCCTCTGGACGGCGTAGGACCCGAAATGATCCGCATAAAACAATTGCTGGACAGGCTGAAGGACGGCAGCGTGCAGGAGGTCATTATGGCGACCAACCCTACTGTTGAGGGCGAGGCGACCGCCATGTATATTTCAAAGCTTTTAAAGCCTATGGGGATAAAAGTCACACGGCTTGCTTTCGGCATTCCCGTAGGGGGAACTCTGGAATTTGCCGATGAAGTGACCCTATTCAGAGCATTGGAAAATCGGAATGAGATTTAGATGATATGTACAATTTGGTATTAAGGTATTTGTGCATATATCCAAACTTTGCGTCAGATATTGACAATCGGGAAAAAATATGGTATACTATCATAGTCGGGAACGTTGACGTCCGCTGCGGTAAATAACTTCAATAAAATGGGATATAGCCAAGCGGTAAGGCAACGGACTTTGACTCCGTCATCGTCGGTTCAAATCCGGCTATCCCAACCCGAAGCGGAGGTAGCGCAGAGGTAAGGACTCGGTCTAAGCCTACTGCAAAAAGAAGATGTCTCGGGTGCACAGGTGGCGGG